>JALRKU010000302.1 GCA_023254755.1 Aeromicrobium sp.
AAGATTGCAGAAACAAAATCGAAGACCCATTGCTCGCAAGATTCGCCGAACGTCGGCTTTCCCGGCTGGTCAGAAATCCGCAGGGACTTGAAGATCGACAGGGCATAATCGGCTTCGGCCGGGAACAGCGGGTCGAACGGAATGAGCGACCGCCGCGCGACAACCCGTTCGCGCCAGTCAATGCAAGCTGTTGACCACTCCTTCATTTCTTCGTGTTATCGACGATCATCTTCGGCGCGGACCTAACGGCGTAGAGCTTGCCATCAGCGCCGACATCCTTTGCCGCCGCGTCTCGTTCGGCCTTCTTGCCGTCCGCACCCTGCGGCTTCGAGTCCGTCAGCGTCTTGAGCGCCGCCGCCAGGGTCTTGGCCGTGTTTGCACGCGAGGGAAGGTCGACCGCCTTCATCATCGCCAACTGCCGGCGAGGGTCTTCCTCCGAAATTTCAATCAGCTCTTGCAACTCGCCGGCATGGGTCGTCACAACATCCAGCTCGTCGAGCATTCGGCCGATCAGCAACAGGCCCCGATCTGCGATGGCCTGCGCATCCGGCTTGCCGGCGGGCGCGGACCTGTCGGCTTTTGCGCGGACGGGCACAGGGTCTTTCAGGGACGGCTTCGGCGCCGGTTCAGGCTGGCCCGGCCGCTCCCAGCCGCCGGCCTTGGCGCGCTTTCGGACAGCGCCTTCCGACACCTTGTGCCAGCGAGCGATTTCCCGCGTGCTGCACGTAGGCCCAGAACTGGGCGTCCTGCTCCGGCGTGAGGTGCGCCGCGTCGAGACCTGCGCGGAAGTGCACCAGCCAGCGGTCGCGGGCCGCGGCGTCGACCGGGAAGGGGGCGTGACGCATGCGCAGGCGCGGGTGGCCGCGCTGCTCCGAGTACGTCGTGGGTCCTCCCCAGTACTGCTCCAGGAACAGGCGGAAGCGCTCCTCCGCCGGTCCGAGGTCGTCCTCGGGGTACATCGGCCGCAGCAGCGGGTCGTCGGCGACGCCCTCGTAGAAGACCCGGACGATCGTCGCGATGGTGTCGTGGCCGCCGATCTCGGCGTAGAAGCTCTCCGTCACGTCAGACCTGTCCTCGATCGGTCGTCGTGAACGACGTCGGGATGCGGATCCCCTCGGCGTCGAAGCGCGCCTTGATGCGCTGGCGCAGGGACCGGGCGACGCCCCACTGCTGCGACGGGGCGGTCTTCAGGACGACCCGGATGACGGCGCCGTCCTTGTCGAACCGCTCGACCCCCCACACCTCGGGGTCCTCCAGGACGATGCCGGAGAACTTCTCATCCTCGTAGATCGCGTGAGCCTCCTCGGCCAGGATCTTCTCGACCTCGTCGAGATCGGACTCGTAGCCGACCGTGATGTCGAGGACGGTGCGGGCCCAGTTCTGGCTCTGGTTGCCGACGCGCAGGATCTCGCCGTTGCGCACGTACCAGACGGTGCCGTTCACGTCGCGGAGCCGGGTGACGCGCAGTCCCACCGCCTCGACGCTGCCGCTCGCCTCGCCCAGGTCCACCGAGTCGCCTACGCCGTACTGGTCCTCCAGGACCATGAAGATGCCTGCGAGGAAGTCCTTGACCAGGTTCTGCGCGCCGAAGCCCAGGGCGACGCCGAGCACGCCCGCGCTGGCGAGGATGGGCGCGACGGGGATGCCGAAGCGCGCCAGCACCGTGACGACGACGATCGCGAGGACCACCATCGTCGTGATGCTCTTCAGCAGCGAGCCCATCGTCTGGGCCCGCTGGCGGCGGCGGGCGGTGGCCGCGGGATCGAGTCCTTGCAGGACGGTGCCGACGCGGGTGTCGGCGAGCACTCCCGGGACGGTGCCACGGGTGGTGCGGTCGACCAGCCGGTCGATCGCCCGGCAGACCAGCCAGCGGAACAGCAGGCCGACCGCCACGATGAGGGCGACGGCCCCCGGCGTCGCGACGAACCAGTCCCACGCCGCTCCCTCGGGCAGCTTCCAGTCCAGGCCTCGCATGACCACCACCCTACGGGCGCGACTACGATGGCCCCATGACGACTCCCGCGCGGGCGATCGCCGCTGCTTCCACGTTCGTTGTCCTGTTCGTCGCGTCCGCCACCGCGGCCGTGGCCGACGCCCCCGCGAGCCCCGACTGGCCGACCGAGCCCGGCCGCAGCCACCTCGACAACGGGCTGGTCTTCGTCGGTGGCACGGTGGCGCTGTTCGTCGTCATCTGGCTCTTCGGCCTGCTCACGGCCCGCAACAACTACGTGCCTCCGGCTCCCGGCACCGAGCTCGAGAAGGCCGGCTCCCACGACGTCGAGGCGGCCGACACCCAGCACTGAGCTCCGCTCAACAAGGGGTGCTGAGCTCCGCTCAACAAGGGGTGCTGAGCTTCGCTCGTCGAACGGGCCGCGCCTCCTTCGCGCCGGTTCTTCGTGATGTCGAAGTGACTCGTCACCGGCAATCAGTGACTCGCCAGCGCAAACGAGTGACTCGCCAGCGGGAACGAGTGACTCGTCACCGGTAACCAGTGACTCGTCAGCGGGGGAGGAGGCCCTGGGCGCGCAGCGAGCGGGCCAGGTCGTCGCGGCCCTCGGACACGTAGCGGGTCGCGGCGGGGCCGGCCGAGGTGGCGGCGAGCCAGGCGTCGACCTTCTCCAGGGTCTCGATCGACGGGTTGGCGTTCGGGAACATGTAGATCAGTGCTATCTGGCCGATCCAGACTCCCTTGTCCTCGATGATCGTCTCGGCCGTCTGCAGGTAGCGGTCGACGTACGGGGCGAGGACGTCGGCCTGGCCCGACACCTGGAACGCGAGCGCCGTCTGGCGGCGGGTCTCGTTCGGGGTCGAGGCGTCATCGACCGCGACCGCCCACGCCGCCGCCTTGGCGTCGGCGTCGGGACGGATCGCCCGAGCGGCGGCGGCGCGCTCTTGGCCGGAGATCGTCGAGTCGCGCTCGAGCTCGGCGGCGATCTCGGCGTCGTCGGCCGACCCGATGCGGGCCAGTGCCGTCACCAGCGTCCAGCGCAGGTCGGTGTCGACGACGAGCCCGGCGAGCGAGCCGTCGAGCAGCTCCCGCAGGCGCTCCGGCGTCGACGCGGCCGACGCGTACGCGCGGACCAGGGCGAGCTGGTGGTCGCTGCCCGGCTCGGCCGTGTCGACGAGCGCCGACAGGCCGGTCTCCCACCGCTCGCGCAGGGCCGCCTGCTCGCCCGGCGGCGTGTAGAGGTTCACGGCGCTGAGGCCCTGGCGCAGCAGCGAGGCGACCGCGGTGAGGTCCGACTCGGTGCCGACTCCGGCCAGCACGAGCGAGACGAAATCCGCGCTGGGCAGCTCGGCGTCGCGCGTCATGTCCCACGCGGCGCTCCAGCACAGCGCGCGCGGCAGCGACTCGTCGAACGCCGCGATGTGCTCGACCAGCGTCGCGAACGAGCGGTCGTCGAGACGGATCTTGGCGTAGGTGAGGTCGTCGTCGTTCAGCAGCACCAGGTCGGGCCGGCGGTGGTCGACCAGCTCGGTGATCTGCGTCGACGCGCCGCGCAGGTCGGTCTCGACCCGCTCGGTGCGCACGAGGCGACCGTCGACCAGGTCGTAGAGGCCGATCGCGATGCGGTGACGGCGCAGCGTGGGGTACGCCTCGATCGCCGACTGCTCGACGGAGAAGGCCGTGAACCGCTCGACGCCGTCGGCGTCGGGGGCGGTCTCGAACGACGCCCGGAGCGTGTTGACGCCCGACGTCTGCAGCCACTCCTGCGCCCAGGAGCCGAGCTCACGACCGCTGGCGGCCTCGAGCTCGTCGAGCAGGTCCTGCAGCGTCGTGTTGCCGAACGCGTGCTTGCCGAAGTAGCTGCGCAGGCCCGCGAAGAAGTCCTTCTCGCCGACCCAGGCGACGAGCTGCTTGAGGCTGGACGCGCCCTTGGCGTAGGTGATCCCGTCGAAGTTCGCCTCGACCGCGTGCAGGTCGTAGTTGTCGGCCGCGATCGGGTGGGTCGAGGGCAGCT
>JALRKU010000348.1 GCA_023254755.1 Aeromicrobium sp.
ATGGAGTTCTGCAAGGCGTACAACAACGCCACGGAGTCCATGCGCGGCAACGTCGTGCCCGTCGAGATCACGATCTACGAGGACCGCTCGTTCTCGTTCATCACCAAGACGCCGCCGGCCGCCGAGCTGATCAAGAAGGCCGCGGGCCTGCAGAAGGGCTCGTCCGTCCCGCACAAGGACAAGGTCGGCAAGATCAGCAAGGACCAGATCCGCGAGATCGCGCAGACCAAGCTGCCCGACCTCAACGCCAACGACATCGACCAGGCGATGAGGATCGTCGAGGGCACCGCCCGCTCGATGGGCGTGACCACCGACTGACGAGTCAGTCGAATTCAGTACCGACTGACGAGTCAGTCGAATCCAGTACCGACTGACGAGTCAGTCGAATCGAGAACCGACTGACGTCGGTCACCACCACAGTGGAAGGGCCAGCTGGGCCCGCACCAACCACGACTGAACGAAGGAACACTCAGATGACACAGCGCAGCAAGGCCTACCGCGCCGCCGCCGAGAAGATCGACCGCGACGCGCTCTACACCCCGCTCGAGGCCACCACCTTGGCCAAGGAGTCGGGGAGCTCGAAGTACGACTCGACCGTCGACGTCGCGGTCCGCCTCGGTGTGGATCCCCGTCAGGCCGACCAGATGGTGCGCGGCACCGTCAACCTTCCGCACGGCACCGGCAAGACCGCACGGGTCCTGGTCTTCGCCACCGGCGCCAACGCCGACGCCGCTCGTGAGGCGGGCGCCGACGAGGTCGGCGCCGACGAGCTGGTCGAGAAGGTCAGCG
Organism: Aeromicrobium sp.; assembly: GCA_023254755.1. Taxonomy (GTDB): domain Bacteria; phylum Actinomycetota; class Actinomycetes; order Propionibacteriales; family Nocardioidaceae; genus Aeromicrobium. The sequence continues at coordinate 790 of JALRKU010000348.1, forward strand.
GCGGCTACCTGGACTTCGACGCCGTCGTCGCCACGCCCGACATGATGGGCAAGGTCGGTCGCCTGGGTCGCGTGCTCGGCCCCCGCAACCTGATGCCGAACCCCAAGACGGGCACCGTCACCACCGACGTGGCCAAGGCCGTCTCGGACATCAAGGGCGGCAAGGTGCAGTTCCGCGTCGACCGTCACGCGAACCTGCACTTCGTCATCGGCAAGGCGTCGTTCTCCGCCGAGCAGCTGGCCGAGAACTACGGTGCGGCGCTCGACGAGATCCTGCGGCTGAAGCCGGCCAGCTCCAAGGGCCGCTACGTCCGCAAGATCACGGTCTCCACGACCAACGGTCCCGGCGTCCCGGTCGACCCGTCGGTCACCCGCAACTACGCGGGCACCGCGGAGGCCTGAACCGAGGCTCCCCGGCCGGGTCCTCGATCCGGCCGGACCAGTGCGAGGGCGGTAGGCTCGCGCCATGCGTCTGACGAAGATCGCGGCCGCGGCCGCCGCCCTCGTGCTGTCCACCGGTGTGCTCGCCGCCTGCAGCGGCGAGGACAAGGACGACACCGGTGCGTCGAACAGCTCCTCGTCGTCCGCTTCGGCGGACGCGGCTCCTGCCGCCGAGCTGACGAAGGACAACTTCGCGACCGAGATCGGCAAGGCCATGACGGCGGCCGGTTCGGTGCACGTCACGTTGACCTCGTCCGGTTCGGTCGGGCTCGAGGCCGAGGGCGACCAGGTGGTGGGCACGGGCGACGACGCGAAGCTGTCGATGACCATGTCGGCGGGCGGGCAGCAGTTCGAGATGCGCATGCTCGACCAGAAGCTGTACTTCGACATGGGCGAGATCACCAAGAACAAGTTCGCGGTCATCGACCTGACCGACACCGACGACCCCATCGTCAAGCAGTTCGGCGGGATCGCCGAGCAGACCGACCTCAGCACGCAGTTCGAGGCCTTCGGGGACGCCGTCACGAAGCTGGAGCAGGAGGGCGACCCCGTGAAGATCGACGGTGTCGAGACCACGCCGTACCAGCTCACGGTCGATGCCAAGAAGGCCGCCGCGGCCCAGGGCCAGACGCTGCCGAGCGGTGTCGGCGACACGTTCGCGTACACCTTCTACCTCGACGACGACCACCTGGTCCGCCGCCTGAAGAGCGAGGTCATGGGTCAGGGGATCACGATGGACTTCACCGACTGGGGCAAGGACGTCACGGTCGAGAAGCCGAAGGACTCCGAGATCAGCGACGTCGACCTGTCGGAGCTGATGGGCGGAGCCGGCCTCGGTTGAGCCCGTCGTCGCCGGAGCGACCGTGGGGCGAGGGAGTCGGTCGTCTCGCCGCCGATGATCTCGCGGCCCATCGGATTTGGTCGTCTCGGACAGGTGGCCTAGACTGATCCACGCCGAAGACCGCTGGCGGTGACTCCCCGGAGTCACCCGAAGTGCCCGAGAGGGCGGCCCGCGCAGGTTGTGTGAGATCGTCCCCGACGTCCCGTGCGCCCTGCGCCGGGACGTTTTGTCGTGCAGGACCCCGCACGTGCGTGGGCCGCGTTCCCGGCAGACCAGGTCCGACCCATCGGTCGGGCCGGCCGACATGGTCAGGAAGGAGAACCATGGCACGCCCGGACAAGGCAGCAGCCGTCGCCGAGCTCGCGGAGAGCTTCCGCGAGTCGAACGGTGCCGTCCTGACCGAGTACCGCGGTCTCACCGTCAAGCAGCTGCAGGAACTGCGCCGCTCGCTGGCTGGGAACGTGACCTACTCGGTCGCCAAGAACACGCTGACGAAGATCGCCGCGAAGGACGCTGGCATCGAGCTGGACGAGGCACTCCTCACCGGCCCGACCGCCATCGCCTTCATCACCGGCGACGTCGTCGAGGCGGCGAAGGGCCTGCGCGACTTCGCCAAGGGCAACGAGCCTCTCGTCATCAAGGGCGGCTTCCTCGACGGCAAGCCGATCAGCCCCGACGAGATCACGAAGCTGGCCGACCTCGAGTCGCGCGAGGTGCTCCTCGCCAAGCTCGCGGGTGGCATGAAGGCCAGCCTCAGCAACGCGG
>JALRKU010000364.1 GCA_023254755.1 Aeromicrobium sp.
GTGGCCGTGCTTCTACGGCATCGACTTCGCGTCCCGCGCCGAGCTCATCGCCAACGGCCTCAGCGTCGACGAGATCTGCCGGTCGATCGGTGCCGACTCGCTGGCCTACGTGGAGCTCGACGCGCTGGTCGAGGCCACGAGCGTCCCCAAGGACAACCTGTGCCGCGCCTGCTTCGACGGCATCTACCCGGTCGCCCTTCCGGAGGACGACCTCATCGGCAAGCACCTGCTCGAGCCCGCGGGCGAGCGCACCCGACTCGACGTGATCCAGTGAGCGAGAGCGGGCGAGCGGACGGCTCGGTGACGGTGACGCCGTCCGTCGGGGGATCCTGCACCGCGCACGGGGCCGTGGCATGACCGACTACGCGGCCGCCGGGGTCTCGGTCGCCGAGGGCGACCGCGCCGTCGAGCTGATGAAGGAGTGGGTCGAGAAGGCCCGTCGTCCTGAGGTCGTGGGCGGCATCGGCGGCTTCGCCGGCCTGTTCGACGCGTCGGCCCTGAAGTCCTACGACCGCCCGCTGCTGGCCACGTCGGCCGACGGCGTCGGCACCAAGGTCCAGATCGCCCAGCGCATGGACCGTCACGACACGATCGGCTTCGACCTCGTCGGCATGCTCGTCGACGACCTCGTGGTCTGCGGTGCAGAGCCGCTGTTCATGACCGACTACATCGCGTGCGGCAAGGTCGTGCCCGAGCGCATCGCCGACATCGTCAAGGGCATCGCCCAGGCGTGCGCCGAGACCGGCACCGCGCTGCTCGGCGGCGAGACCGCGGAGCACCCGGGCCTGCTCGATCCCGACGAGTACGACATCGCCGGCTCCACCACGGGTGTGGTCGAGGCCGATCGAGTGATCGGCGCCGACCTCGTCCGCGAGGGCGACGTCGTCGTGGCGATGGCGTCCAGCGGTCTGCACTCCAACGGCTACTCGCTGGTGCGCCACGTCTTCTTCACCCAGCTGGGTTGGCAGCTCGACCGCGACGTGCCCGAGCTGGGCGGCACGCTCGGCGACGCGCTCCTGGTGCCGACCAGGCTGTACACCAAGCCGTGCCTCGACCTGCTCGAGCGCGTCGAGGTCCACGCGATGTCGCACGTCACCGGCGGTGGCCTGGCCGCCAATCTCGAGCGGGTCGTCCCGGAGTCCGTCTCGGTGCGGGTCGACCGTGCCACGTGGACCCGACCCGCGATCTTCGACCTCGTGGCCGACGCCGGAGGGGTCGCGCAGGACGCGCTCGAGCAGGCGCTCAACGTGGGCGTCGGGATGGTCGCCCTGGTGCCCGGCGACCACGCCGACGACGCCGTCGCGGCGCTGGCCGCCACAGGTGTCGAGGCGTGGATCGCGGGCGACGTCGCCGCGGCAGGAGTGCACGGCGAGGGCGGCTCCGTGACCCTCGTGGGGGAGCACGCCTGACGGCGCCCCGCACCCGTCGACGACTTGTCGACAAATCACACGTCGCATGTGACATGAGGCACGCCGCCCCCGATGCGGCGTCCTTCGCCGACCTTCGGTATCGTTGACCTCGACTGCCTCTGCATCGATCACATCGCCGCCAACGCTTGCCAGCAACT
>JALRKU010000497.1 GCA_023254755.1 Aeromicrobium sp.
GTACTTGCTCAGGCCGCTGAACAGGACCGTGCGGATCGGCACGTTGATGCCGACGCCGAGGGTGTCGGTGCCGCACACGACCTTGAGCAGACCCTGCTGGGCGAGCGTCTCGACGAGGCGGCGGTAGCGCGGCAGCATGCCCGCGTGGTGGACACCGACGCCGGACCGCACGAGACGCGACAGCGTGCGTCCGAACGCCGACGAGAAGCGGAAGTCGCCCAGGTGCTCGGCGATCTCGTCGCGCTCGGCGCGCGTCGCGATCTTGACGCTGGTCAGCGCCTGTGCGCGCTCCAGCGCCGACGCCTGGGTGAAGTGCACGACGTAGACCGGGGTCTGGTGCGTCTCGACGAGCTGTTCGAGCGTCTCGTGGACGGGCGTGGTGACGTACTCGCTGACGAGCGGGACCGGCCGCTCCGCCGACGAGACGACCGCGGTGTCGCGGCCCGTGCGGCGCTCGAGGTCGGCGACGAGCCGCGTGGTGTCGCCGAGCGTCGCGGACATCAGCAGGAACTGCGCTCTCGGCAGCTCGATCAGCGGCACCTGCCAGGCCCAGCCCCGGTCGGGGTCGGCGACGAAGTGGAACTCGTCCATCACGACGAGGCCGACGTCGGCCTCGGCGCCCTCGCGCAAGGCCATGTTCGCCAGGATCTCGGCGGTCGCCGCGATGATCGGGGCGTCGGCGTTGACCGCCGCGTCGCCGGTGACCATGCCGACGTTGTCGGCGCCGAAGACCTCGCAGAGGTCGAAGAACTTCTCGCTGACGAGCGCCTTGATCGGCGCCGTGTAGACGCTGCACTCGCCGCGCGCGAGCGCCGCCGCCATCGCTGCCGTCGCGACGAGCGACTTGCCCGAGCCGGTCGGGGTCGCGAGCACGACGTTCGAGCCCGCGACGCACTCCAGGATCGCCTCGTCCTGCGCCGGGTAGAGCGTGAGCCCGCGACCCGCGACCCAGGCGGTGACGGCCTCGTAGACCTGGTCCTCGGTCGCCTCGGCTCCCTCGGGCGGCAGCAGGTCGACCAGGGTGCTCACCGGTCCATTCTGCCGACCGCCCGCACGGGGCCGGCCTGCGCGGTCGCGAGACGCCCGCCCAGGAGGTAAGCAACCGCTTAGCCGGTGCGCTACAGTCGCGACATGTTGGCTGTGCAGATCACCACGCTCGACGGCCCCGAGGCCGTGCAGGTCGCCGACCTCCCCGACCCCGTCGCGGGTGACGGCCAGGTCCTGATCCGGGTCCGGGCCGCCGGTGTCGCGTTCCCCGAGGTGCTGCAGTCGCGCGGCCAGTACCAGATGAAGCCGCCGCTGCCGTTCGTCCCCGGCGCGGAGATCGCCGGTGAGATCGTCACGGCCCCCGAGGGGTCGGGCTTCGCGCCCGGCGACCGGGTCACCTCGATCTCGCTGCTCGGCGGATTCGCCGAGCTGGCCGTCGCGCCGCTCGACTTCACCTTCCGCCTGCCGGACTCGGTGACCTTCGAGCAGGGCGCCGCGCTGCCCTTCAACTACCTGACGTCGCACTTCGCGCTGATCCCCCGTGGCCACCTCGCCGAGGGTGAGTCGGTGCTCGTGCACGGCGCGGCGGGCGGCATCGGCACGTCGGCGATCCAGATCGCCAAGGCGTTCGGCGCGGGCCGGGTCATCGCGGTCACGTCGACCGACGACAAGGGCGCCGTGGCCGTCGAGGCCGGCGCCGACGAGTACGTGCTGGTCGACGGCTTCAAGGACGCCGTCAAGGATCGCGGCGGCGTCGACGTCGTGGTCGACCCGGTCGGCGGCGACCGCTTCACCGACTCGCTGCGCTCGCTCAAGGAGGACGGCCGGCTGCTGGTCATCGGGTTCACGGGCGGCTCGATCCCCGAGGTCAAGGTCAACCGCCTGCTGCTGAACAACGTGTCGGTCGTGGGCGTCGGCTGGGGCGCCTACGCGATGGGCAAGCCGGGCTACCTGCAGCAGCAGTGGACCGACATCCTCCCGCACGTGGAGTCCGGCGCGCTGACCCCGCCGATCGGCCGCACGTTCGGCCTCGACGAGGCCACCGCGGCCCTGCTCGAGCTCGACGAGCGACGCGCGACCGGGAAGGTCCTGCTGCTCCCCTGAGGCGTCGGTCTCGGGCGCTGGTACGGACGAGGGCAGGCCGCTTCGGCAGGTGGTCCTCGATGGATCGAGCGCACCGCACGCGTGAGCTCCCCGCGGTCGGGTCGTGCAGGAGCACGTCAGACCGATGGCGTCCGCTGCCTGACGGGAGCACTCGCTCGAGGCGTGCAGCACCCACTCCGGCGTCACCGTGCTCCCCTGTTGCTCGGTCAGGTCGCTCTGCCCCGGGGCTTGGCGAGGCGGCCCGCTCAGCAGCGCCCGTCGCTCCACTCGATCCTGAGCCCGGCCCAGTCGTCAGCCGAGGCTCCTGCGGCAGCCGTGATCTGCAGCTGGGCTCCGTCGTGAGCGTCGAGGTACGCCCGCTCGAAGGTGACGACGAACCCGCCGTCCTCCGGCTGCACCATGGCCCCCGGCGCCCTGCCGCCGGTGCACGGCGACGCGGACGATCCGTCGTCGAGGTCGGACGGCACGGCCGTGCGCAGATAGGTCACGTCCGCGTCGACGCCCCGCTCCCGCAGGGCGCGTTCCAGACCCGCGGGATCCGTCAGCCGGTGGATCGTCACCTCGAGATCGCCGTTGCCGCGTTGCTCGACGGCGAAGGCGGCCGACGTACCGGTGGTCGCGACTCCCACGACGACGGCCGCCGCGGCGACGGCGCCGGTGGTGACCGCGAGCACCCGACGACGCCAGCGGTTCGGCGCGGGCGCGCGACCCCGGTCCGCGGCGTCGAAGATCGACTGCAGCGTGGCGGCGGACCATGCCGGGTCGAGCGGCTGCGGCACGGGGCGGTACAGCTCCAGGACGTTCATGACATCTCCTCGTGAAGGCGTGGTCGGGGGTCGGCGTCGCTGGGTGTCGGTTCGTGGACCAGTGCTGCGCGAGCCCGGCTGAGTCGTCGACGGAACGTGGCCGGCTTGATGCCCAGCACGGCGGCTGCCTGGTCGTTGGTGAGGCCGTCCCAGCTGACGAGCAGCAGCGCCTCGCGCTGCGACTCGTCGAGACGGGCCAGTCGTTCCAGCGCGTCGCGGCGGGACAGCGCGACGTCGTCCGCGTCGTCCGCGTACGAGGCGACCGCGTCGAGCAGGGCGATGCGCTCCTGCAGACCGCGACGCCTCCTCATCGCGCGCGCCCGGTTCTGCATCACCTTGCGGGCCGTCACCAACAGCCAGCCGATCGGCGGCTCCGGAAGCTGCTCGAAGCGGCGCCACGCCACCGTGAAGGTCTCCGCCACGACCTCGTCGGCCGCCTCGGCTCCCACGTGACGTCGCGCGAAGGCCAGCACGTGAGGTGCCTCCGCGTGCCACAGCGCGGTGAACCGTTCGTGAGGGCTGCTCATGCCTCGTAGTGTCCGGCAGCACCCCGGATGTGACACGCGCGCCAGGACCGTAGGGTCGGCACGTGACGTTCGACGGCTTTCCCGAGGCGGCCCTCGACTTCTACGACGACCTCGAGGTCGACAACACCAAGTCGTTCTGGGAGGCGCACCGCGCGGTCTACGAGACCGCGGTGAAGGCACCGATGGTCGCGCTGACCGCCGCACTGGCCGACGAGTTCGGCGACGCGAAGATCTTCCGGCCGTACCGCGACGTGCGGTTCAGCAAGGACAAGACGCCCTACAAGACGCACCAGGGTGCGTTCGTCGGCGTCGCCCCGGCGACCGGCTTCTACGTGCAGGTCGGTGCCCCCGGAGTGCGCACCGGGGTCGGCTTCTACGAGGCCTCCCCCGCCCGGCTCGCGTCGTTCCGCGACGCGATCGTCCACGACCGGCACGGCTCCGAGCTCGAGCGGATCGTGGCCGACCTGACCGCCGCCGGCTGGGTGATCGGCGGCGACACCCTCAAGACGTCGCCGCGCGGGTACGACGCCGACCACCCGCGCATCGAGCTGCTGCGCCACAAGTCCCTGACGCTCGGGCGGCACCACGGCTTCGAGCCCTACGTGCACACCGCAGAGCTGCTGGACCACGTCCGCGCCGACTGGCGCGCGGGCCGGCGGTTCGTCGACTGGGTGCTCGACCACGTGAAGGCCTGAGACACCAGCGAGCCGGGCCGCCGCAGCGCGACGGCCCGGCTCCACGGGAGCAGGTCGATCAGAGGTGGACCTGCGCCATGCCGGCCTCGGGGTAGCGCTCGCCGGCAGTGACACCGACCGGAGCGGCCGCGTCGAGCGCCGCGAGGTCGTCGGCCGTCAGCTCGACGTCCGCGGCCGCGACGTTCTCGCGCAGGTAGGTGCGGCGCTTGGTGCCGGGGATCGCCGTGACGCCCTCCTGGTGGAGCACCCAGGCCAGCGCGAGCTGGCCGGGCGTCACGCCCTTGGCCTCGGCGATCTCGGTGACCTTGCGGACCACCTCGAGGTTGCGGCTCAGGTTCTCGTCGGTGAACCGCGGGCTGTGGCGCCGGAAGTCGTCCTCGTCGAGCGACGCGGCCGACGTGATCGCGCCGGTCAGCACCCCACGACCGAGCGGCGAGTACGCGACGAAGCCGATGCCGAGCTCACGGCACACGTCGAGCACGCCGTTCGTCTCGGGCGAGCGCTCGAACAGCGAGTACTCGGTCTGCACGACGCTGATCGGCGCCGTGGCGTGGGCCCGGCGGATGGTCTCCGGCGCGGCCTCGGACAGCCCCAGGTAGCGGACCTTGCCCTCGGCCTGCAGCTCGGCCATGCCGCCCACGGTCTCCTCGATCGGCGTGCCGGGGTCGACGCGGTGCAGGTAGTACAGGTCGACCGACTCGCGACCCAGGTTCCGAAGCGAGCGCTCCAGCGCCCGCCGGGCGTACGCCGGCGAGCCGTCGGGCTCACCAATCGTGCCGTCGTCCTCGACGCGACGGGCGAACTTGGTCGCCAGCGCGTACTCGTCGGCCCGGTGACCGATCGTGCGGCCGATCAGCTGCTCGTTCAGGAACGGCCCGTAGATCTCGGCCGTGTCGATCATCGTGACGCCGAGGTCGAGCGCCTCGTTCAACGTCGCCTCCGACTCCACGTCGTCGCGGTCGCCGTAGAACGCCGACATGCCCATGGCCCCGAGGCCCTCGTTGGTCGCGGTCAGCCCCTGGCTGCCCCATGCAACGGTCTTCACTTCGTCATCACCGTGTCCTCGTAGTACTCGATCTTGCGGTCGATCGCGGTGAGGTGGGTCTGCACCTCGGCCAGCTGCTGCAGCACGTGCTCGCGGTGCTCCTGCAGGATGCGCAGGCGCTCCGGCTCGCTGCCGTCGACGCCGTACAGGTCGACGAAGCGGCGCATGTCGCGGATCGGCATGCCCGTGCGCCGCAGCATCACGAGCGTGCCGATCCATCGCAGGTCCGCCTCGCCGTAGCGCCGCTGACCCGACGACGACCGGTCGGGCGCACGGAGCACCAGGCCGGCCTTCTCGTAGTAGCGCAGCGTGTCGATCGAGAGCCCGGTCGCCTCGGCGGCCTCCCCGATCGTCAGCCGACGCTCCGTCGTGTCCTCGTCGATCACCGTCATGCCCCTCATGCAACACCCTGGAGCGCACTCCAGCGCAAGCCTCGCGCTCGGGTGTGACGCACGAGTCAGGGCGGGGTCGGCCGCTCGAGGAAGAACAGCTCGGCCTGCTTGTGGCCCAGCTCGACCCGCCCGGCACCCGTCGCCCCCGTGCGACGGGCGCGAGCGACCGAGCCGGCGTTGCGGTGGTCGGGCTCGCCGACGAGCCGCAGGACCGCCGGGTCGGCGAACGCGCGGGCGAGCAGGAAGTCGAGCAGACGCCCGGTGAAGCCGGGCCGGGGGTCGTCGGTGGGAGCGACGAACAGGTGGACACCGAGGTCACCCGGTCGAGGGCCGTAGGCCTCGCCGACCGGGTCGTGGAAGGGGTCGTAGGTCTGGAAGATCGCGACGGGCCGGCCCTGCTCACGCACCAGGTAGGCGTGATGAATCGGCGACGCGTCGAGGTACGCGTAGATTTCACGGACCTCGTCGCGCGAGTGGTCCGTCATGCCCCAGAACTCGGCCCGAGGCTCCGTGACCCAGGCGTGGACGACGTCGAGGTCCGCGGCGGGATCGAGCCGGTGCAGGGTGAAGGTCATCGAGCGTCTCCTGTCGTGCGCGGTCCCACGACGGGCAGGAGGACGCCCGCCGCCCACGCGTCGAGCTGGTCGTGGTGGTGCGGCGCGTCGAGGGCACCGTCGGCCCCGAGCGGGACGACCCATCGACTCCGCTCGCGGTCGGCGAGGTCCCACACGAAGCGGGCGACCGGGCCCCGCACCACGAGATCGAGCCCCGGGATCGACGTCGTCGACAGGACGCAGTCCGTGTCGCCCGAGAGCCGGACCTCCGGGGCGCCCGGGGGCCGCCACACGTGCGCGTCGCCCCACGTCGTGGGCGCGGGCCCAGCGGCCAGTCGTGCCAGCGCCGCGGCGACGGCTGCGTCGAGGTCGATGCCGAAGGGTGCGCCCTCGCGCAGCCACCGATCGAGGACGAGAGCGAGACGTCCGCGGAGGTCCAACCACGGCGCGTAGAGACCGTCCGGCGTCGGGGCGAGCGGCGCGAGGGCGGGATGCTCGGCGAGCACCAGCACGAGGGCGGACCGGAGGGCACCCAGCACCGCGGCGCCCTTGCTGTCAGCATCCATCGTCTCGTCCCAGGTGCGCAGCCGCTCGACCAGGTCGGCGGCCTCGGGGACGTCGGCGGCGAGCGCGCGGTCCACGAGCGCCCGTGCCGTGGGCGCGGCGGTGTCGCCGTGGATCCGTGCGGCGTCCTCCACCGTGAGCGCACGGTGGCCGGCCAGCAGGGCCGCGATCCGCTCGGCGCGGACGGGCGGAGCGAACTCGTGGCCGATCCGCTCCCACCCCGGTCCCCGGCGCTGGTTCGCCGAGACCACGACGGCGTCCGGGTCGACGACCTCCCGAGGCAGGTCCACCCAGCCCGTCCAGGTCGTCGTCGGATCGTCCGCGGGCACGGGCAGCACCCGGGCCTCGGCAGAGCGGACCGGCACCCTGCCGGCGACCCGGTGGCGCACCTCGCCCGTCGCGTCGGCGACCACCACGTGGTTGACCGGCTCGACCCAGGCGTCGAGGGCACGCTCGACGTCGGCGGCCGTCCTCGACCGCAGCAGCGGCAGCAGCGCACCGAAGCCGAGGTCCGCGAGCTCCCAGGCCGGGGTGCGCAGGCTGTGCACCGGCTCGTCACCCGAGGCCTCGCTGATGACGGGTCCGCGTGCCGTGGTCAGCACCTCGATCCCCACCGGATCGCCGGCGAGCACCTCGACGGTCTCGTGCCGGACGTCCACCGGCTCCCACCCGGACGGACCGCGAGCCTCGACGCCGTCCGGTCCACGGCGCAGCGTCTCGACCAGCAGGTCCTGGTAGTCCGCCATCGCGTGGGTCACGGCCCACGCGACCCGTCCCGCGTGGCCGAAGTGCTGCGCCCCGGGGACGCCCGGGAAGGTCAGGCCGATCACGTCGAGCTCCGGGCAGGTCAGCCGCACCTGCTGGTAGACGCCAGGCGACTCCATCAGGCGGTGCGGGTCACCGGCGATCAGCGGCAGGCCCGACGCCGTGCGGCCGCCACCCGCGACCCAGGCGTTGGACCCCGAGTGCACCGCCGCCTCGCCGACGAAGGCGTCGACGGCAGCCCGGCCCAGCCGGTCGCGGACGTGGGCCCGCCACAGCTTGGTCGGGAAGGTGCTGAACAGCAGGTGGTTCACGGCGAAGATGCCCAGCGGCGTCCAGGGCTGCCAGCGGCCGGGGAGGGTGTCGTCGCCGAGTCCCTCGACGACGCCGTCGACGAACGCCGAGCACCAGCGCCGGGTCTCCTCGTCCAGCGCGGCGAATGCTCGTTCCGCCAGGTCCGCGACGCGCGCCCGTCGGGCGAGCACGTCCCACGCCACGGCGGTCCGCCCGAGGACCTCGGCGGTCCGCCCGACCACGTGCAGCCGGTCAAGCTCGATCTGTCGGGCGCGGTCCCTCGCGACGGCCCATCCCTGCAGCCTGGCCAGGTCGAGCACGTCGTCGGCGAGCAGGTGCGGCACACCCCACCGATCGCGCCGGACGACGCCCACCGGAGGCGTCACGGCTGCTGCAGCACGACGCGTCCCGCGAGCGGGTTGGTCAGCGTCCCGGCGAAGATCAGCGACGAGGCCTGGTCCGTCAGGTCCACCATGTGCCGGGTGTCGCGCAGCTGCAGGCGGTTGAGGCAGGAGTGAGGGAACTCGTCGGCGAGCACGTCGATCCTCGCCGAGGCCTCCGCGAGCTCGGGGTGGTCCGCTCGGTGGTCGGCCACGCACGCCGCCGCGGTCCCCCAGAACTCGTCGGCGGTCAGCACTGCGTCCTCGACCAGGATCGCTCCGAGGAACCGCAGGAACCCGTCGACGACGTCGGTCAGCACCGACAGGGCCTTGTGCTCCTCGGGCACGGTGGCGCGGATGCGCTCGACGTCCGGGGGCAGCGGCTGGTCGTCGAGGACGCAGACCTCCTCGCCGACGTCCTTCATCAGGACGCGGACCGGCACGTGGTCGCGGACGACCAGGATCAGGTTCTCGCCGTGCGGCATGAACGCGAGCTCGTGCGCGACCAGGCAGTGGACGACCGGGCGCAGGTAGGCGTCGAGGTAGGTGCGCAGCCACTGGGTCGGCTCGCGTCCCGACGCACGGACCATGGCGGTGACCAGCGCGCGACCCTCGTGGTCGCGGTGCAGCAGGGAGGCCATCGTCACCGCGCGCTCGCCGTGACCCACCCGGTGGGCGGGGCTCTCGCGCCACAGCGCGGCGATCATCTTCTGGTGCGCCGACGGGCGGTCGACACGGTGGTACGCGTCGCCGGTGTAGCCGATCGCGGCGCGCTCCCTCAGCACCTCGAACCCGCGCGCCGTCAGCTCGGCGTCGTTCTCGACGAGCCGGGCGACCCAGTCGTTGATGGCCGGGGTGGCGCGCATGTACCGCGGCGAGAGTCCTCGCAGGAAGCCCATGTTCTGCACCGACAGGGCCGTCTTCACGTAGTGCCGCTCGGGGCGGTCGACGTTCAGGAACGTGCGCACGGACTGCTGTGCGCGGTAGCGGTCGGGTCCCGTGCCCAGGTGCACGAGGTCGCGGCGGGCCAGGTCGGGGGCGAAGGTGACCGCGATCTTGTGACGCCACTGCCAGGGGTGCAGCGGGACCAGCAGGTAGTCGTCGAGGTCCAGGCCGAGCGCGGCCATGCGCGACCGGAACCGCTCGACCGTCTCGGGGTCCAGCTCGAAGCCGTACAGCGTCCTCTCGTCGAGGCCGTCGCCGAGCGCGAGGTGGGTGAGCGAGCGACGGGCCGCCACCCACTCCAGCCGCACGTCGGACCCCGACTCGGGCGCGTAGGCGGCGTGGTCCTCGACCGAGTAGCCGATCCGACCGTTGTTCGCGATGAAGGCCGGGTGGCCCTCGGTCATCGCCGCCTCGACCGTCGGCAGGTCGGCGGTGAGCAGCTCCTCGACCGACCGCCTGCCGTGGGCTGCCTTCCAGGTCGCCGAGGCCAACGTCGCCGCGAGCTCCTCGAGGTAGGAGGGCAGCAGGTCGTCCGGCACCCCGATCTCGGGAGCGAGCGCCGTGATCAGCACCTGCACGTCGACGGGAGCGGGACGGCCGCCGATCTCGCACACGAGGGAGGCCTCGTCGACGTGCCAGTGCTCCGGCTCGTGCCGCCGCGCCTCGAACGTGTACCGCGCTCCCGGCACGACCAGCTCGTGCAGGTCGCCGTGCGCCGCGATCGGGCGTGGCACGACGAGGCGCTCGTGCGCGAGCTCACCGATCGCCTTGGCCACGAGGTGCCGCTGGGCACGGTCCATCGCCGCGGGCTCGAGGTGGCCGACCGGGTCGTGGTGGCGGTGCCCGACGTCCGCCCGGGTGCAGACGCTGAGCATCGCGGTCTTGTCGGGCAGCTCGACCTCGCGCAGCTCGACGAAGCCGGCCTCGACGTTCTTGCGCCGGACGGCCGCGTTGCGGACGTCGGGCTCGACGACGACCCGGTCGCGCCGGGGATCGTCGAGGCAGAACCGCACGACGGCGTCGAACACCGCGCTGGTGAAGCCGTGCACGGGGCGGTCGGCGGGCGCGACCAGGACGTGCATGCCGACGTCACCCGGCCGCAGCACGTCGAGCCCGGCCAGCGGCGAGTGCTCGGGGTCGTAGGTCTCGACCAGGAACGCCGGCACGCCGTCGAGGTGGCCCAGCCACGCGTCGTGGTGGCGCGCCTCGACGATCGCGGCGTACTCGCGCCGCACGTCGTCGACCGACGCGTCCTGCATGCCCCAGAAGCGGGACCGCGGATGGGTCACCCAGGCGTGCAGCCGCTCGAGGTCGCGGTCCAGGTCCAGGGGCACGACGTCGACGCGACCGGCGGCGGTGTGGCAGGCGAACGTGCTCACGCGATCACCTCCGCCACCAGGTCGCTCGGGGCGCCGAACTCCTGGAACGCGATGCGCTGCTCCACCGGGTAGACCTCGCGTCCGGCGAGGCGGTTGACCAGGACGGAGCTGCGGTGGGCCCCCATCCCCAGATCGGGCGCCACGAAGCCGTGGGTGTGCTCCTCGGCGTTCTGCACGAAGATCTCGTCGTCCGCGTGGTCGATCGTGTACCCGGCCGCCACGTCGTAGCGGCCGGCGGCGTCCCACCGGATCCGGTCGGCGATGGGCTCCACGAACGCCGGGACGACGGGACGGTAGCCGGTCGCCAGCACGAGGCCCTCGGTGGTCAGCGCGAACGGCCGGCGCTGCTCGACGTGGTGGAACGACAGGTGGTAGCGCTCGCCGGCGGCGTCCCAGGTCGCCGCGGTGAGCTCGGACGCGGTCAGCAGCCGGGTCGGCACCGGTCCGTGCACCCGCAGCCGGTACAGCGTGTCGAAGATGTCGTCGACCAGGTCGCCGCTGATGCCCTTGTAGAGGCCCTTCTGCTCCGCGACGAGTCGGTCCCGCATGCCGCTGGGCAGCTCGTGGAAGTACCGCGAGTACTCCGGCGACGTCATCTCGAGCGTCAGCTTGGTGTACTCCAGCGGGAAGAACCGCGGCGATCGGGTCACCCAGGTCAGCTCGTACCCGTGCGTGTGGATGTCGCCGAGCAGGTCGCGGTAGATCTCCGCCGCGCTCTGACCGCTGCCCACGATCGTGATCGACGAGCGGCGCTGCAGGTCCTCCTTGCGATGCAGGTAGTCGGCGCTGTGCAGGACCGGCCCCTCGAGTCCGCGCACCTGGTCCGGGACGGACGGCGACGTGCCCGTGCCCAGCACGAGGCGGCGTGCCCGGTAGGTCTCGACGGACCCGTCGCGCCGGCGCGCCGTGACGACGTACGCCTCGCCGTCGTGGGTGATCGCGTCCACGTGACGACCGAGGCGCACCGAGTCCAGGCGGCCCGCCGCCCAGCGGCAGTACGCGTCGTACTCGGCACGCAGCGGGTAGAAGCTCTCGCGGATGT
>JALRKU010000006.1 GCA_023254755.1 Aeromicrobium sp.
GAACACCAGCACGCGGTCGGCGTTCTCGGCGGTGGAGAGCCGGTGGGCGATCGTGACGCTGGTGCGGCCGTCCAGCAGCCGCTCGAGTGCGCGGGTCGCCCGCAGCTCGGTCTGCGGGTCGACGGCACTCGTGGCCTCGTCGAGCACCAGGAAGTCCGGGTCGGCCAGCGCCGACCGGACCAGCGCGACGAGCTGCCGCTCGCCCGCCGACAGCGACTCCCCCCGCTGTCCCACCCGGGTGTCGAGGCCGCGGGGCAGGCTGGTGAACCAGTCGTCGAGCGCGAGGTCCTCGATCGCGGCGAGGAGCTCGTCGTCGCCTGCGCCCGGCCGCCCGTACTCGAGGTTGTCGCGCAGCGTGGCGTCGAAGAGGAAGCCCTCCTGCGGCACCATCAGCACGTGGCGCCGCAGGTCGGAGAACGACACGCGGGCCACGTCGACGCCGCCCAGGGTGACCGAACCCGCTGCGGGATCCATCAGCCGGGTGAGCAGCTTGGCGAAGGTGGTCTTGCCCGACCCCGTCTCGCCGACCACCGCGACCCGCTGCCGGGGCGCGATCTCCACGTCGACGTCGGCCAGCACGGTCGGCCCCTCGGGGTACGAGAACGAGACGCCGTGGAACGCCGCACCCAGGGCGCCGTCGGGCAGCGGCTCCCCCGCCGGACCCGGGTCGACGACGTCGGCCGGCGTGTCGACGAGGTCGATGACCCGCCGCCACGAGGCGATGGCGTTCTGTGCCTCGGTGATGACCTGGGTGGCGTTCTGGACGGGCCCCACCACGAGGTTGACCAGGAAGGCGAAGGCGATCACGGTGCCGATCGACAACCCACCGGCGACACCGAGCCACACGCCGACGGCGAGGACGGCCGCGTTCGCCAGGCCGCCGGCGACACCGGCGGACGCGAAGGTGACCGCGACCAGCCGCTGGGCCCGCGTGTTGGCCTCGAGGTTCGCGTCGATGCCCGCATCGACCCGCCGCTGCGTGCGGCCCTCGATGGCGTGGGCTCGGACCACGGACGCCCCGACGACCGGCTCGGCGACGACCGCGAGCATCTCGCCGACCGTCGCGCGGACCCGGTCGTACGCCCGGCTCAACCGGCTCGCGAAGTACTTGAGGCTGACGACCAGCGGCAGGAAGCAGAACCAGACCACGAGGGTCAGCTGCCAGGAGTAGAAGAGCATGACGACCGACGCCACGACGATCTGGCCGATGCTGATGACCATCATCACGCCCACGAACTGCAGGAAGTTCGAGATCTGGTCGACGTCGGAGGTGACCCGCGAGACGAGCACGCCGCGGCGCTCGGAGTTCTGGGTGAGGGTCGACAGGTCGTGCACGTGCCGGAACGCCCGGACCCGCAGGTCGGCGAGCCCGGTCTCGCTGGCGACGAACAGCCGCACGCGCATCCAGTACGCGAGCACCGCCGTGACCGCGATGAGCGCCAGCGCGAGGGCCAGCGAGTCGGCGATGGCGGACAGCTCGGTGACCTCGCCCTCGCCCAGGCCTCCGTCGATCGTGCGCTGCACGACGATGGGCACGACCGAGCCACCGATCGTGCTCAGGGCGGCGAGGACCAGCGTGAACGCGAGGCCGTCGCTCAGCGCGGGCGCCATGCGGAAGCCCCTGCGCAGGATCTCGAGGCCGGTGGCGCGCGAGCTCACGACACCGGGCAGCGTCTGGTCGGTCACGAGGTCGCCTCCGTCGCCTGGGCGCCGACGACGCGGTCCTCGGCGGCCCGCTCGTAGGCGTCGACGATGTCGCGGTAGGCCGCCGACGACGCGCTGAGCTCGGCGTGGGTGCCGTGTGCGGCGACCCTGCCCTCGGCCAGGAGCACCACGTCGTCGGCGAGCGCGATCGTGGCCTTGCGGTAGGCCACGACGACGACGGTCGGACCGTCGCCCTCGGCGGTCTGCTCGGCCAGGGCCCGCAGGATGCGCTGCTCGACCTCGGGGTCGAGCGCGCTGGTGGCGTCGTCGAGCACGAGCAGCCGGGGCCTGCGGATCAGCGCCCGCGCCAGCGCCAGGCGCTGCCGCTGCCCGCCGGACAACGTGGTGCCGCGCTCGCCGAGCCGTGAGTCGAGCCCGTGCGGCAGCGCCGCGACGAAGCCGTCGGCCTGCACCGTTCGCAGGGCGGCCCAGACCTCGTCGTCGGAGACGTCGGCCGACAGCGTCACGTTCTCGCGCACCGTGTCGTCGAACAGGAACGTGGTCTGCGGGACGACGGCGACCGTGGCGGCCAGCGCGTCGTGCGTGAGGTCGTGCAGGTCGACGCCGTCGACGCGGATCGATCCGCGCTGCGGGTCGACGAGACGCACCAGCAGCGACGTCACGGTGCTCTTGCCCGCTCCGGTCGATCCGACCAGCGCGGTGACCGAGCCCGGCTCGACCGTGAGGTCGAGTCCGACCAGCACGTCGTGGTCGGCGTCGTCGAACCGGTACGTGACGTCGTCGAGCTCGAGCCGCACCGCGCCGCTGCCCGGAACGGACCCCGTGCCGTAGGGCATCGACCCGGTGGCTCGGAGCACTGCGTCGACGCGGTCCCAGCCGACCACGCTGCGCGGGATCTCGCCGAGCAACCACCCGATCGCTCGGACCGGGAAGGCCACGACGGTGAACAGGAAGGCGACCTGCACGACGTCGCCCGGCGCCGCCGCGCCGCTGGCGACCCGCTGCACGCCCAGCACGATGACGAGCAGGATGCCCAGGTTGGGCAGCGCCTCGAGCAGGGGGTCGAAGATGCCGCGGATGCGGCCCACCGCGATGTTGGCGTCGCGCAGCTCGCGGGCCGCGGCCTGGAACCGAGCGGTCTCGTCGGCCTCGCGCCCCAGCGACTTCACGACCAGCGCGCCGTCGAACGACTCGTGGGCGACGGCGCTGAGGTCGCCTCGCAGGGCCTGGGCCCGGGTGACCCGTGGCGAGAGCCAGCGCTGGTACACGACGTTGATGCCGAACAGTGCGGGGAACACGACGAGGCCCACCAGGGTCAGCACGAGGTCGGCGAGGACCATCGCGACGATCGCGGCGACCAGCATCGCCACGACGCCGATGGCCATCGGCAGCGGCATGAACACGAACCAGGCCGCCTCGGCGTCGGCGTTGGCGTTGCTGAGCAGCTGGCCCGTGGGGTGTCGGTGGTGCCAGGACATCGGCAGCGCGAGGTAATGCCGGGTGACCTGACGACGCGACGTGGCGACCAGCCGGTAGTAGACGATGCCGCCCACCAGGCGGCGCGCGATGACGCCCAGCGCCCGCAGCACCGCGACCGTCAGGAACAGCACGGCGGTGGCGACCAGGGCACCTTCGGCGACGTCGCCGCGCTCGAACGACGGCCTGATGGCGTGCTCGGTGGCCCAGCCCAGCACCCAGGCGTCGGCCACCGTCATGAAGCCGAAGACCACGGAGCCGACGACCGAGATCGTCACCAGCAGAGGTTGCTGACGCATGCCGCGCCACATCAGGGCGAGGCCGCGACGCATCACCCGGGAGTCGTCGCCCCCGAGCGTGGAGTCGGGTGCGGTCATCGCACCACGTGTCCGGCGGTCCTCAAGGTCTGCTTCACCTGTCCGATCGTCATGTCGCCGAAGTGGAAGACGCTGGCGGCCAGCACCGCGTCGGCACCGGCGTCGATCGCCTGCGGGAAGTGGTCGAGCCGTCCGGCACCACCGCTCGCGATGAGCGGCACCTGCGTAACGCTGCGGACCGCCCGAATCATTTCCAGGTCGAAGCCCGCCCTGGTGCCGTCGGCGTCCATGGAGTTGAGCAGGATCTCGCCCGCGCCGAGCTCGGTGGCTCGGCGAGCCCACTCGACGGCGTCGATGCCGGCGCTCTGCCGACCGCCGTGCGTGGTGACCTCGAAGCCGCTGGGCTGGTCGGCGGCGCGGCGCGCGTCGACGCTCAGCACGAGCACCTGGTTGCCGAAGCGCCGGGCGATCTCGGCGACGACCTCGGGCCGGGCGATCGCGGCCGTGTTGATGCCGACCTTGTCGGCGCCGGCGCGCAGCAGCCGGTCGACGTCGTCGACCGTGCGCACTCCCCCGCCGACCGTGAGCGGGATGAAGACCTGCTCGGCCGTCCGACCCACGACGTCGAACGTGGTGGCGCGGTCGCCCGAGGAGGCGGTGATGTCGAGGAAGGTGAGCTCGTCGGCGCCTTCCGCGTCGTAGAGCCGGGCCAGCTCGACGGGGTCGCCGGCGTCGCGCAGGTTGACGAAGTTCGTCCCCTTCACCACGCGCCCCTCGGCCACATCGAGGCAGGGGATGACGCGCTTCAAGTGCATCGC
>JALRKU010000011.1 GCA_023254755.1 Aeromicrobium sp.
GCCACAGCAGCAGACCGACCGCCAGCACGACCAGGACCAGTGCCGCCGCCCCGTTGGGCGACAGGCGGGACCGGCCGGCTTCAGCCAACGCGGCCCGCGACCGAGAAGCCGCCGAGGCCGGTGATCTCGACGCTCTTGCCGGGGCGCGGGGCGTGCACGACGCGACCGTTGCCCAGGTAGATGCCGATGTGCGACATGCTGCTGTACGCGACCAGGTCGCCGGCACGGAGTGCGCTCATCGGGATGCGCTTGGTGGCCGACATCTGCGGACCGACGACGCGCGGGAGGGACACGCCGGCCGCCGCCCACGCCTTCTGGACCAGGCCCGAGCAGTCCCAGCCGTTGGGGCCGGTGCCGCCGTACACGTAGGGGTCGCCGAGCTGCGCGAGGGCGAAGTCGATCGCGACCTTGGCCCGGCCCGAGGCGGGGATCTCGAAGTCGACGTCGATGTCGCTGGAGTTGAAGGCGGCCTGCTCCGCTGCGGTGAGTCGGGCGAGCTCGGCCTTGGCCTCCTCGTACCGCGCCTTGATCTTCTCCTGCTTCGCGGCGGCGTCGGACTTGTCGGCCTGGAGCTGCTTGCGACGCTCCTCGAGCTGAGCGCGCCGGTTGGCGAGCTCCTTGCTCGACGCGGAGAACGCCTCGAGCGCGTCGCTGCGGGTCGCGTTGAGCGACTGGACCGCGCCGAGTCCCTCGATGAACGCGTCCGGGTCGCCGCTGCCGATGAGGCTGGCGGTCGTGCCCAGGGGTGCGTCCAGCTGCTGCTGGACGATCAGGTCGCCCAGCGCCTCGCGCTGCTCGTCGTAGATCTTCTTCTGCGCGGCGATGTCGACGCTGAGGTCGGCGATGTCGCGCCGGGTCTGCTTGATGTTCTCGCCGAGCTGGTTGACCTGCTCGTTCATGGCCTCGGCCTCGTGGAACGCCGCCTCGACGTCCTTCACGGTGACCTTCGGGTCGGCCTGGGCGCCACCGGGCAGGACCAGCAGTCCTGCGGTGAGCGCCAGGACGGCGGCGGGCACGGCTCGACGGGCGGCCCGGACTCGGGCGGTGGTTCGCGGCAGTCGCACGCGGGGGTCTCCTCGATCCTCGACGCCTACCGGGTGAGCTGACGGGTTCGGGCCAAGGTCTGCCCTACGCGCCGCGGCGCGATTCACCCCACCTACATGGTTCCCCGGCTCGTCACGAGCGTCTTCCCCACGTCCGTGCCGACTCGGCGGTGCCTCCGACACCGGCCGGGTGGCCGATGTGCTGCGGAGGCACCCGGACACGGTACCGGCGGCCCCGAGGTCATTTCAAACGACCTCGCACCTGGCGGGCGTCAGCCCGCGGCGGGCGGCAGGTCGGGTGAGACCGACGACACGGGCGTGACGAGGCGCAGCGGCGGAACCACCCCCGCGTCGGCGAGGACGTCGAGTGCCGCCTGCTCGTCGGGATCGATGCGGACGCCGGCGGGCGGGCCGCCGAGCAGCACCGTGACGACGCAGTCGCCACATGCTGCGGGTCCGCGGACGACGCACCGGTCGCAGTCGACGACCACGGGGTCGCTCCGGCGGTCGGCGAAGCGGTCGCGGTGGTCGGCGAATCGGTCGCGCTCACCCATGGCTCCTCCTGCGGTCTGTGGGGTTCACGTCGACGACGCTACGGACGACCTCCGACAGAACCGCACGTCACATCCGTCACACGCGTGCTGTCCGACCCCCTCCGTACCGTCCCCCGCGTGACGACGCCGATCCAGCCGACCTTCGACGACCTCGGTCGCCGCCTCGCCGACACGACGTTCTGCGTCGTCGACCTCGAGACGACCGGAGGATCCCCCGCGAGGGGATCGCGGATCACCGAGGTGGGCGCCGTCAAGGTCCGCGGCGGCGAGGTGCTCGGTGAGCTGCAGACGCTGGTC
>JALRKU010000108.1 GCA_023254755.1 Aeromicrobium sp.
AGCTGTCCGACAGCTACTTCGTCGTCGCCCACTTCCACTACGTGGTGTTCGGCACGGTCGTGTTCGCGATGTTCGCCGGCTTCTACTTCTGGTGGCCCAAGCTGACCGGCCGCATGCTCGACGAGAAGCTGGGCAAGATCCACTTCTGGCTGCTGTTCGTCGGCTTCCACCTGACGTTCCTGGTGCAGCACTGGCTGGGTGTGGAGGGCATGCCGCGTCGCTACGTCGACTACTCGCCGGCGGACGGGTTCACGACCCTGAACGAGATCTCGTCGGTGGGTGCGTTCCTGCTGGGCGCCTCGACGCTGCCGTTCTTCTACAACGTGTGGAAGGCGCGCAAGAGCCCGATGGTCGGCCTCGACGACCCGTGGGGCTGGGGCCGCTCGCTTGAGTGGGCCACGTCGTCCCCGCCGCCGCGTCACAACTTCCACTCGCTGCCGCGCATCCGTTCCGAGAGCCCGGCCTTCGACCTGCACCACCCGGGGATCGCGGCGCTGGAGCTGGTCGACAACCCGCACGAGCAGCACCCGCTCGCCGACGCCCCTGACGTAAACGGCAAACCCGACAGTCGCACAGAACCGCGAGACACATGACTCAGACCTCCACTGAACACCGCGGCCGAGGCGACCTCGATCGTGCGTCGCCGACATCCGGGTGGGTACTGCTCCTCACCGGAGCGATCGGGCTGTTCTCCGCGTCGGCATTGATCGTCGAGAAGGTTCACCTCCTGGAGAACCCGCAAGCCGATCTCTCATGTGATCTCAGCGCCTTCGTGGGGTGCGGCGGAGTGGTCAACACCGACCAGGCATCAGCCTTCGGATTCCCCAACCCCCTGATTGGAGTCGTGGGCTTCGCCATCGTCATGTTCGTCGGTGCGCTGCTCGTCGCCAGAGGCTCGGTCCCTCGGCCCCTCTGGGCAGGACTCGCCGTAGGAACCGTCTTCGGCGTGCTGTTCACGGGGTGGCTGCAGGTCCAGAGCCTGCTCGTCCTCGAGATGCTGTGCCCGTACTGTCTCGTCGTCTGGCTCGTCATGATCCCGCTGTCGATCACCGTTCTCAAGGAGACGCTGATGGCGTTCCGTCCAGACAGCGTCATCGCCCGAGCCGTGGAGCACTGGGGAGTGCTAGTAGGCAGCCTCTGGCTCATCGCGCTGCTCAGCGCCATCTGGTTCACCTTCGGCGAGCGTCTGTGGGCTTAGCCCCACGCTGGCGGCGGCAATGGGGCTCCGTGTCCCGTCCTACGAATCGGACTGGTTCTCCGGTTCGAGCAGCCCGTTCACAAGCGGTCCATTCCGGACACTCGCCGGCTGCCCACTCGACGGGCTCCGATCAGTGTCCACAACCCGTGACCGAATGAGAGTGTCCGTATTCGACATCTCTGACGGATAGAGCGAACATCACGACTCGCTCTTACAACGGAGGTGGTCGGATGGCCAACACCAGCAACAACCGCGTGGGCTACGCCCGCGTCAGCACCGGCGCTCAGGATCTCGCGCTGCAGATCGATGCTCTCGAGAAGGCCGGCTGCGTCAAGATCTTCACCGACCAGGCGTCCGGAGCCAAGGCGTCACGGCCCGGGCTCGATGCCGCGCTTGAGTACCTGCGTCCCGGTGACACCCTGGTTTGCTGGAAGCTTGATCGCGTCGGGCGCTCAACTAGTCACCTGATTGCCCTGATTGGCGACCTGCGAGACCGCGAGGTCGGGTTCGCCAGCCTGACCGAGGCGATCGACACGGGCACCGCAGCCGGCGAGCTGCTGTTCACCGTCATGGCGGCCCTCGCTCAGTTCGAGCGATCGCTCATCCAGGAACGGACCCGCGCCGGTCTCGAGGCGGCTCGATCGCGTGGCGCGAAGCCCGGGCGCAAGCCGTCGCTCTCGAGGGATCAGGTCGCTGTAGTGCGGTCCATGCATCGGGCCGGCTCTCACTCTGTGTCTGGAATCGCGGCAGTCGTGGGCGTCAGTAGGGCAACGGTGTATCGCGCGTTGAGCGGCTGAACGAGCGGCGGGGACGCTCGACCGGGTTGGTTCGCTCGCTCGGTTGGTCGGCCCTGTCGTTGACCGATGACGTCGTCTCGTGTCGGTCTCGCATGCCGTGTGCTGTGACGGATAGATTTGTCACGCCATGACAGTCGAGCTCAACGATCTGGGTGATCACGAGTTGGAGACCCTGCGGATCGTGCTGCGCCGCGAGCAGCTCCAGCGCTCAGGCGAGCGTTGGCACGACTGTCTGGTCTGCGAGGTTCGGTTCGTTGGCCGGGCCGACGCCACGTTCTGCAGCGGGCGCTGTCGCACCGCCGCTTACCGCCGACGGAAGGCCCAGCGTGAGTGACACCACCGATGTCGTCAGAGTCAGGACTTCGCGCAGGTACGGCACGCTCTCGCCGTTGCGGTACCCCGGGGGGAAAGCCGCTCTTGCCGGGCTGTTCGCTGATCTGATCGCCGAGATCGGCATCGACGGGTGCACCTACGTCGAGCCATATGCGGGCGGTGCCGGAGCCGGTATCGCTCTCTTGCGTGAGGGTCTCGTCGACAGACTGGTCATCAACGACATCGATCCTGCGGTGCACGCCTTCTGGTCCGAGGTGGCGACGAACAACGACGACTTCACCAGTTGGGTCGAGGAGGTCCCGCTGACCGTCGAGCAGTGGCTCGTGCAGCGGGACATCTACCGGTCCAAGACCTCTGATGCTCAACAGCTCGGCCGCGCATTCTTCTATCTCAACCGCACCAACCGGTCCGGAATCCTGCGAGCCGGTGTGATCGGCGGTCAGGCCCAGACCGGCAACTACAAGATCGACGCGCGCTTCAACCGGGGGACGTTGGTGAGTCGGCTTCGGGCTATCGGCGATCTAGCCCACGCGATCGAGGTCACGGCGCTCGACGGACGAACGGTGATCGACCGCTACGCCCAGGACTCGTCAGCGTTCCTGTACATCGATCCCCCTTACGTCGCAGCAGGCGGGCGGCTCTACCTCAACGCGTTCGAGGGGCGCGATCATCAAGCTCTGGCGGCAGCCGTCGACGACATCGCTGGAGCACACTGGCTGATGTCATACGACGTCTCGCCGTTCATCAGCAAGCTCTACCGCCGCCACTTCCAGGCACTGCTCGAGCTCAACTACTCAGCGCGCTATCCGGGCATGGCTGACGAGTTGATCGTGACATCTGAGTCGGTACGGTCCGCGCTCACGGCGGTCACGGGACGTACGGCACCAGCAGGAGCTTGAGCAGAGATTCGACGAGGCTGTACGCCTTCCGGACTTCTCCGTCGTCGACGGGAAAGTTCGCGTCGTGAGCGACCGCGTTGAACCAGGCGAGCGATCCGGGGACGGTCACGTTCCCGCTCTTGACCTTCTGGATCACGTTCTTGTGCGTGCGGTCCTTCCCGTGGATGGCGACGATCGCATCGACGCACTTCCCCAGCTCCCCGCTCACGTGATGCGGAGTTCCGGAGAAGTGAAGCTTGGTGGTCGCCTCGAGGACCGAGCGGAGCAGCATGGCCGCTGCCGCCGGCGTGTCCTTCACGTCGACCTTCCTGAGCTCGAGATAGCGCCGCTCGAGGTTGCTCGGGATCTTCGTCAGATCGAAGCCGCCGATGGGCAGACCTCGCTTGGTGTCCGGGTTGTTGGGCCCCCGTCCGCCGGAGGTGCCGCCCGTGGCTCCAGTGCCCCCGGTGCCGGCTCCACTGCCCGGCGAGCCGGTACCGCCACCGGCCGTGCCGGACCCGCTGGCACCTCCACCAGCCGAGCCCGACCCACCGGCACCTCCAGCTGACGCACCGCCAGTGCCGGGGGCGGGCTTCGCCGGTCGGCGGCCCCACAGGGCCTCGAGCAGGTCCTCGCGCTCTTGGGTGTCCTTCTTGAACTCGGGCGAGCGGGTGTTGAACACCTTGGCGCGGAAGCCCTGCATCAGGATCTCGACCGCACCGCGTTGCGAGACCGTGAGGCCAGCGCCGATCGCAGCGGCCGACTTCCGGTGAGGCTTGATCTGGTAGCCCTCGAACTCGATCCCCATCGTCTGAGCGATGTCAGGGGGACGGTAGGCGTACTCGAAGGCTGACATCAAGAGGTCGGGCCCCGACACGTAGTCGTGAAGGCTGGCGTCCTTGAACTTCACCCCGGTCAGGAAGCGGCGCATCTCGGCCATCCGGAGCAGCCGCTGGATCTCGACGTCGGGATACGTCGCTCGCAGGTCGTCGAACGTGACGTCCGGGCCCAGGAGGGAGTGGTAGAACTTCGCCTGCTGATCCGGCTTCCATGCTCGCTTCGACAAGCCGGTGTGGAGGCGACCGACGTGGGGGCGCGCGAACCCACGATCCGGCGCAACGATCACCCGAATGGTCGCGGGCACATCGGACAGCTCTCGCGCGTAGCGGGTGAGGAGTTGCTCGACTTCCGTCTGGTGCTGGGGCACGAGGCTCGGGTCCTGGATCAGCTTGAGCGCGCTGACTCGACGGTTGCCCTCGAGCACGACGAACTTCTTGACCGGCTTCTTCTTGCCCTTGATCGCCACGAGTTCCTCGACGACGACGGGTACCTCGTTGTCGAAGTAGCCGTCACGCAGCAGCTGCCTGACCATCGTCAGAACGTCTTCGGCGGCGATCAGAAACGCAAGCGCGGCGACTTCATCGTCTGGTCGGACAGGGATCCGGTAATTCTCGAGATCGAGGAACAGGTCCGTGACCGCGACAGGGACGATCGGCAGCTCGGTGTACGCCATCGGTCGCCCTCCAGGTCGAGGGCCGCCGGCGCACGCCGGAGCCCTTTACGCGTGTGGCTGTCACGATAGTGCGCCGGGCGCTCGACCGGGCCGAGGTTCCTCAGCGCGTCGCCCCGACCATGCCGCGGATCTACCAGCAGAAGTCGACGCCCTCCACGCTTGACCAGAACGTCGCGTTGGTCGCGGTGCCCCCGTCGTCGAGCGGAACCTCGCACTCGGGGTTCAGACCGTTGACGAGGTCGGACCGGGTGTCGACTCCGGCCACGATCGCCGGGTTGCCGGTGGTCACGAACTTGCTCCACTCGTTCCGATCTTCTTCGGGAAAGCTGGCGAATCGCACCCCGACGCCGCCCTCGCCCATGTCGGACAGGTCGAGGAACTCGGTGAAGTCCTGGCTTTTGGACTCGCCGCCGTCGAGGACGAGGAGTCGAGGCTCGATGTGGACGATCGTGGCCTGGCAGTTGCTGGCCTTGAACGCGTCCTCCTCGAGCGTCTCGCGTCGGCGGTCGTCGAGCAGGCACAGATCCCGAGGCACCTTCAGGACGAGGTCGTGCTCCAGCACGCCGTCACGCGAGCGAACCTTGCGCTCCTCGTCGAGGTTCGTGAATCGGACCTCGCCGTCGGACTGTAGGCCCACGTCGACCTTGCCCGGATCGGCTTCTTCGGTGCTGGTGGCCGGACGCACCCATCCGTCGATCTCGACCTTCACGGAGCGCGACTCGTCGACGACCATCGTGTAGGCGGCCTTGATCGCGACCTTGTCCGGGTCCTCGTCATCGGACCCACCGTTGAGCAGCTTCGGTCCCTGGTAGATCGCGAGGAGCGCAACGACGAGGATCAGAATGCCCGCCCAGCGGTTCCGCTCGAGCCAGGATCGGTCGTCGGTCTCGTACTCGTCGTCGTGGTCGTTCTTGGCCATCGGCACCTCCGGGGTCGGGCGCACGTCGGCGCACTGGTGCTTAAACATCCCATCTGAAACACGGGAGTCAAAGCACCGGTGCCGCAGATTCTTGTCGTGTGCCCACCGCCCCGCGTCGAGACGAGCAGGCGTGGGCGCTGTACGCCGAGGAGGTCGGCCTCCGCCTCGCCCGCGCCCGCCAGACCCTCGGGCTCAGCCAAGAGCGTGTTGCCCACCGTGCTGGCCTGACCGGGCACACCCTGCAGAAGCTCGAGAAGGGCGAGACCCGTCCGGGCGTCCCGCTCAACCCGAAGCTCCGCACCCTGATCGCCCTCGCCCAGGTCCTCCAGGTCGAACTGTCCGACCTTCTCCCGCCGACCCCGCCAGACCTCACCGCCCGCTCCGGCTGACCGCCCGCGGCACGACCGGTCCGTCCCGCCGTGCTGGCCGACCGCCCGCGGTCGTCCGATCGCCCGGTTGGACCCATGCGAGCGCGTTTCCGCAGGTCACAGCGTTGTGTTCTGAAACGGGTACCTGTTCTGTATGGATCAGCACGCATCAGCACAGATCAGCCGCGTCATGCTCACCGTCACCGAGGCCGGCGAGGCCCTCGGCATCGGCCGTGCCACCGCTTACCGGCTCGCCCGCGAGGGGGTCATCCCCACGCAGCTGTTCGGGCAGCAGCTCCGTGTCCCGGTCGGCTGGGTCCTCGAGCAGGGCGGCATGAACACCGGCGTCCTGCTCGCCTCCGCCACCAGCGATGTCGACGGGGAGACGTGATGCCCCTCGTCACCCTCCACCCCGTGTGCCCCAGCAAGCGCGGCAACAAGATCGTGCTCAAGTCCGGCGGCTTCGGGTGGCGCTCCTGCCACTCCTACGCCTGTCCGCTGTGCGGCCCCCGCAAGGTCCGTCGGCAGGCCGCCGTGCTGTCGCACATCGCCACCCACGCACCCCACGCCCGTTGGGTGACCCTGAGCGACGCACCACGCGACTCCGCCAAGCGCATGAAGGCGATGCTCCGCCTCCGTCGCACCCTTCAGCGCCGCGTCGGACCGGTCGCAATCGGGTGGGTCACCGAGATCAGCAAGA
This sequence comes from Aeromicrobium sp., assembly GCA_023254755.1. GTDB lineage: Bacteria > Actinomycetota > Actinomycetes > Propionibacteriales > Nocardioidaceae > Aeromicrobium. The sequence goes on from JALRKU010000108.1 coordinate 6,707, forward strand.
ACAACGCGTGCCACATCCACGCTCTCGTCCACGGCTCGCCCATCGAGCCGGGCACCATCGAGGAGATCTGGGGCGCGAACGTCGACGACAAAGACGCTCATCCGAAGACCGGCGGCTACATGCTCAAGGCCGCCCTGCACCAGCCCGGATCCATCCAGCGCCTCGAGCACTTCGAGCTGAACGCCGGCCGCTCGTTCCGCACGCTCGGCCCGTTCTACGGAGAGCACGCCCGGTTCGGCGACGCCTGGCGCGCCACGCTCGATCCCACCGCCGTCACCGCGGGGGTCCATCCCGACGACCGCACGCCCGTCGTCGAGCTCTCGCTCTTGGTTAGTAGCACCCACCAGTGAACACACACCACCAGTGGAAGAAAACTTCCGCGGCGCGTCGTCGTCCACGCGGTCGCTCCTTGACAACTCAACAGAGACTCTCGGCCCGTCGGGTTGGGCGCACAATTCCGCGAGAGGTCTTCGCCGCCGGCTTCGCGCCCGGCCACCACCTCGGTCGTCGTCCGCGCGACGTTGGTCACCAGCTCGACGTTGGCCACACGCTGGCCCTGGTCACGTCGGCGGGCACCGGGTTCACCACGGGCGGCCAGGCCCGCACGGGCCGGTCACGCGGTTCGGTGGTTCGGCCCCAGGGCTGGTTACGAAATGGTGTCTTTTGGGCCTCGTGGAACGTTCTTCGGCATGGAGTCTCAGGTGTTCGCCATCAACCACGACAACGTGACGATCTTCGTGACGCGCACCCTCGATCATCCCGACGCCCCTCCGGGCAGCCCGATGTACGAGGTTGAGTGTGTCGGGGACGGTGTGATCGGGGACGAGGTCGTGCGGCAGGTCTTGTCCGACCACTTCGGCGAGCTCGACGCCGAGCTGCTGGATGGTGCCGAGTACCTTCCGCTGGACGACTAGACACTCGCCAGGAGCGGACCGTCGGCGATGACGATGCGCTTGTCGGCGGTGTGCTTGCTCGCACGGACTCCCGGCTCGCTCGGGTTGACGGTCATGGTGACCAGCGCCCTGATGACCTCACGCTGCTGATGCAGGTCTAGGTCGGCCCACGCGTTCTGCACGCGCACGTGCTTGTCGAGGAAGCCCTCGTCGGGGATCAGCTCGCCGATCAGGCCAGCGACGGCCATGCGGCGCTCCAGGTGGCCCAGGTCGTCCTCGAGAGCGTCGCGCTTGGTCTTGTTGTCCTGGAGCAGGGCGAGAGCGTCGTCCAACCCGATCGCTCCGCTGGCCTTCGCCTCGGTGATCTTCTTGCCGCTGTCCTTGAGGTCAGCCAGCTCGACGCGCATCGCCGTGGCGGCTTCTCTGTCGTCCTTGGTGGCCTCGAGCAGCGCGGGGGAGGGGTACATGAGCCGCGCCCGGATCTCGTCCTCGACCTTCATCTCAGCAACGTGCATGTCGACGCTCTTGCGGCAGCTGTTCACCACGCCCGGGCACTGGAGGAAGTCGCCGTGTCTGTTCCGCGAGACGCGCATGGGCGTGCCCCCGCAGGCCGCGCACTTCGCGATGCCCGTGAGCAGGTGCTTGGTCGCAGTGCCGGTGTGGTTTGCGTGCCGGTCCTTGCTCTGCTGCTCGATCTTTTGGCGCACGGCCTTCAGCTGATCGGGGCTGACGATCGGCTCCCACTTCCCGCCCTCTACGAGGCCACCGTCGGCCCCCTCGCGGCACGCGGCGTTGCTTGCCTTGGTCAGGGTCGCCCGGAACGATGATGCCCCCCACGGGTTGCCACGGCGCGTCTTGATGCCGTCGTTGTTCCACTCCTTCTGCAGCGTGTAGAGCTTCGCGCCGTCGAGGAAGCGCAGGATCGTTTTCTTGAGCCGCTCGGCTTCTTCGGGGACCTGCTCGAGCTGCCACTCCTTGCCCTGCTCCACGAGCCGGTACCCGTACCCGGCGATGCCGCCGTGGGCGATGCCCTCCCGGCGCTTCCGGTCGTTCTCGTCGCGCTGGCGCTCGCCCTTGCGGTTCAGCTCGTAGAGCGCGACGTCGGCCATGATGCTGGCGGTCAGGAAGTTCGACGCGACGCTGAGGTCGAGCGGGTGCTTGTCGTTGCTCGACTGGTAGATCGTGACCTTGTGCTTGCCGATGGCCGCGACGAGCGCCTGCAGGTCGGCAGGGTGCCGGTAGAGGCGATCCAGATGGCGCACGATGATGTGGTCGAATTCGCCGCGCTCAGCGGCCTCGAGCATCGCGGCGAACGCTGGACGTCGAGGCTTTGTCGGGTCGTCCGGGTTGAAGCAGGGCTTCGCTGCGGTGCGGTTGTTGTCTGTGTATACGTGCTTCTCGCTGATCGTCCAGCCGTGGGCCGAGTCAGCTGCCAGCTTGCGCGCGTGCTTCTCCTGCTCGACGACGTTCGTGTCGTCTCCGTCGCGCGACTCGCTGAGCCGGCTGTAGATCGCGGCCCGCTCTGCCCGCGCTCCTACCTGCATGTTCATGTGCTGATCTTTTCAGATTGGGTTCTCGTAGCGCATGTCGATGACGCCGGTGCCGAGCTCGATGCGGCTCGTCTTCGCCCCCGCGGCCGCGAGCAGCGGGAACGGTGACGCGAGCTGGCGGGCGAAGTGGTGCACGCGGAAGTAGGCGCCGTCAGCGCCCAGCTCCTCGGCCGCCACGGCCAGGTCGATCGACTGCAGCAGCACGTCGGACGCGGTCTGGGCACCCGAGGTGGGGTGCGGGGTCCAGTGGCCGAAGGACAGGAATCCGATGTTCTTCACATTTCAACTAACTGGTGAGGTGGTCGATCTGTTCCCGGTCGATCAGAGGAGGCCGGCATCGTGCCCACCGGTCGATCAGAGGAGACCGGCATCGTGCATGGCGATGGCGACCTGGACGCGGTTGGTGGCGTCGAGCTTGTCGAACAGGTGCGAGATGTGGGCCTTGACGGTCGCGACGCTCATGAACAGGGAGGCGGCGATCTCGGCGTTGGAGGCGCCGCGGCCGACGGCGAGGGCCACCTCGCGCTCGCGATCGGTGAGGGTCGCGACGCGGTCGGCGACGGCGCTCTGTCGGTCGTCGGGCGCGGACTCGGTGACCTGACGGATCAGCTGCGCCGTGATGGTGGGGGAGAGCATCGGATCACCCGCGGCGACGCGACCGATGGCCTCGACGATCTCGGCGGGCGGCGTGTCCTTGAGCAGGAAGCCCGTGGCGCCGGCCGCGAGGGCGCGGACGACGTACTCGTCGGCGTCGAACGTCGTGAGGATGATGATGCGCGGCGCGCCGGGTGCGGCGAGGATGCGCGACGTGGCCTCGAGGCCGTCCATGACCGGCATGCGGATGTCCATCAGGACGACGTCGATGCCGCCCTCGGCCACCCGCGCGACGGCCTGTCGCCCGTCGGAGGCCTCGGCGACCACGTCGAGGTGCTCCGAGCCGCCCAGCATCAGGGCGAGGCCCGACCGGACGAGCGCGTCGTCGTCGACGAGGAGCACGCGGATCACGTCGGCCACGGGAACCAGCCTTCCACGACGAAGTCGCCGGTGGTCGCGCGGCGGTGGTGGAGTCGGCCGCCGACCAGCGCGGCCCGCTCCCCGAGACCGACCAGGCCCAGCCCGGATCCGCCGGGGGCGGCCGTCGGCGAGCCGAGCGGCATCGGGTTCTGCACCAGCACGACCAGTCCGTCGCCGGGGCCGCCGGTCAGCGACAGCGTGACGACGGCTCCGGGCGCGTGCTTGCGGGCGTTGGTCAGCGTCTCCTGCACGACCCGGTACAGCGTGCGGCCGATCGTCTCGGGCACCGCGTCGAGCGCGATGCCCTGGGAGAACCGGATCGTCATGCCCGCCTCGACCGCCTCCTCGACCAGGCCCGGCAGGTCGCACGCGGTCGGCTGCGGACGCTCCGGTGCGGCGTCGCCGGCGTCGTCGCGCAGCACGCCGAGCACCTCGCGCAGCTCGGCGAGCGCCTGGTGCGACGTCTTCTGGATCAGCGCGGCGGTCTCCTTGACCTGGGCGGGGTCGAGGTCATCGCGGTACGCGAGAGCGCCCGCGTGCATCGTGACGAGCGAGATGCGGTGCGCCATGACGTCGTGCATCTCACGGGCGATCCGCGCGCGCTCGGACGACCGGGCCTGCGACACCCGCATCGCCTGCTCGGACTCGGCGCGCGCCGCCCGGTCGGTCAGCGTCGCGACGAGCTCGCGCCGCGAGCCGATGTAGAGGCCCCAGCCGACCGACACCGCGATGATCGCGGCGACGAAGGGGATCGAGATGGCCCACATCTGCGGCAGCGGCAGCAGCGCGATCTGGATCATCGCGACGACGTAGGACAGGATCGCGATCGGGACGATCTCGCGCCACCGGCGGCGCGTCGACAGCGACACGAGGGCGAGGGTCGCGGGGCCGCCGCAGGACGCCGATCCGATCGAGGCCAGGTTGACCACGACGTTCACGGCGATCGGGTGGGACCGCCGCCACCGCAGCAGCACGAGGCAGACGAGGCCCGCCGCGAGGTCGGCCCAGAACCACGCCGGTCGGTGCTCGAGCTGCCAGACCGCGATCTGGAACCAGGCGAACCCGCTGATGACGAGCACCACGACGAGACGCCACGCGCGGTCCCACGTCGAGAGCGGCGGCTGCACGTCGAGGGGGTCCACCTGACCAGGCTAGAGGCGCGGGCGCCCCTGGACCTCGGACGATCGGTGGAACCCCCTACGACTTTCGGCCAGGCGATGTGGCCGCGCGGCCGATGGTCGTCGTCGGCGCCTCGGTCCAGGATGGAGTCATGATCACCGTTGAGAACCTCACGAGGACGTACGGCCCGTTCCGCGCCGTCGACGACGTGTCGTTCGTCTGCCAGCCGGGCAAGGTGACCGGGTTCCTCGGTCCCAACGGCGCCGGCAAGTCGACCACGATGCGCGTCATGACCGGCCTCACCCCGCCCACGGCGGGCCAGGCCCTGATCGGGGGCGTCCGCTACGAGGACATCCCCAACCCCGGCACCCAGGTGGGTGTGCTGCTCGACGCGTCGGCCCAGCACGCCGGCCGCACCGGCCGCGAGATCCTGACGCTGTCGGCGCTCACGATGGGCCTGCCGACGAGCCGTGTCGACGAGATGCTCGAGCTCGTCAGCCTCACGTCGGCCGAGTCCAAGCGCCGCGTCAAGAACTACTCGCTCGGCATGCGCCAGCGCCTGGGCATCGCGCACGCGCTGCTCGGTGACCCGAAGATCCTCATGCTCGACGAGCC
>JALRKU010000153.1 GCA_023254755.1 Aeromicrobium sp.
GCAGCACCGTGGTGTGGTCGTTCACGCAGAAGTACGACACCGCCTGGCGCGGCGCGGCCTCGCCGCGCTCGGCCTCGCCCATGGGGCCGGCGCCGACGCGGCTGCCCCGAATCGCTCCGGTCGCCACGTCAGTTGCTCACCTTCAGCAAGATGCCGATCGCGATGATGCACACGACCCACACGGTCGCGATGCCCACCGTGATGCGGTCGAGGTTGCGCTCGGCGACGGACGAGCCGCCCAGCGAGCTGGAGACGCCGCCACCGAACATGTCGGAGAGGCCACCGCCTCGGCCCTTGTGCATCAGCACGAGCACGATCATCAGCACGCTGCTGATGACCAGGAGGATCTCGAAGATCAGAATCACGGTCGTCGTTCCTCGGATGTCAGGCGCCGGAGAGGTCCGGCATGTCGTAGAACCGGGCGATCCCGGCGAACTCGTCGGCCTGGAGGCTCGCTCCGCCGACCAGGGCCCCGTCGACGTCCGACCTGGCCATGATCGCCGCGATGTTCGCCGCTTTCACCGATCCCCCGTACAGGATACGCGTTGCCGCAGCGACGTCGGCCGACCAGGTCTCGGCGATGCGTCCCCGGATGGCCGCGCAGACCTCCTGTGCGTCGTCGGGCGTGGCCACCTCACCGGTGCCGATGGCCCACACCGGCTCGTACGCGATGACGGTGTCGGCGACCTGCTCGGCCGTCAGACCGGCCAACGAGCCGTCGATCTGCTTCAGCGTGTACGCCACGTGCTCACCGGACTGGCGCACCTCGAGACCCTCGCCGACGCAGACGATCGGCGTGAGGTCGGCGGCCAGGGCCTTGAGGGACTTGGTGTTGACGACCGCATCGGTCTCGCCGTGGTACTGCCGTCGCTCGGAGTGACCGACCACGACGTAGGTGCAGCCGAGCTTGGCGAGCATCGCCGCCGAGATCTCGCCCGTGTAGGCGCCGCCGTCGTGCTCGGAGACGTCCTGCGCCCCGTAGCCGATCTTGAGCCGGTCGCCGTCGACGAGCGTCTGCACGCTGCGCAGGTCGGTGAACGGCGGGATGACGACGACCTCGGCCTTGGCGTAGTCGTGCTTCTTGTCCTCGAGCGTCCAGGCCAGCTTCTGCACCAGGACGACGGCCTCCTGGTGGTTCAGGTTGGACTTCCAGTTGCCCGCCATGAGCGGCGTGCGGGTCGTGGCGGCCATCAGGCGCCCTCCTCCAGGATCGCGAGACCCGGGAGCGTCTTGCCCTCCAGGTACTCCAGGCTGGCACCGCCACCGGTGCTGATGTGACCGAACTGGTCGTCGCTGAAGCCGAGCTGACGCACCGCGGCGGCCGAGTCGCCGCCACCGACGACCGAGAGGCCGTCGACCTGGGTGAGCGCCTCGGCGACGGCACGAGTGCCCTCGGCGAACGAGGACATCTCGAACACGCCCATGGGGCCGTTCCAGAACACGGTGCGGGCGCCGCGGACGACCTCGGCGAAGCGGGCCGCCGAGTCAGGACCGATGTCGAGTCCCATCTGGTCGGCCGGGATCGCGTCGGCGGCGACGACCGACGCATCGGCGTCGGCGAACGCCGGGGCGACGACGACGTCGGTCGGCAGCACGAGCTCGACGCCCTGCGCCGCCGCCTGCTCGACGTAGCGACGCGCGGTCTCGACCTGGTCGTCCTCGAGCAGCGAGGTGCCGACCTCGTGGCCAGCGGCCTTGAGGAACGTGAACACCATGCCGCCGCCGATCAGCAGCGCGTCGGCCTTGTCGAGGAGGTTGTCGATGACGCCGAGCTTGTCGGACACCTTCGAGCCGCCGAGCACGACCGCGTAGGGCCGCTCGGGGCTGTCGGTGAGGCGCTGGAGCACCTCGACCTCGGCCTGCACGAGGCCGCCGACGGCCGACGGCAGACGCTCGGCGACGTCGTAGACGCTGGCCTGCTTGCGGTGCACGACGCCGAAGCCGTCGGACACGAAGACGTCGGCCAGCGCCGCCAGCTGATCGGCGAACGCGCCGCGCTCGGCGTCGTCCTTGCTGGTCTCGCCGGCGTTGAACCGCACGTTCTCCAGCACGGCGACCTGGCCGTCGGCCAGCCCCGCCACCACGCGCTGGGCGTCAGCGCCCACGGTGTCGGTCGCGAACGCGACCTCCTGGTCCAGCAGCTCACCCAGACGTGCCGCGACCGGGCGCAGCGAGTACGCCGGATCGGGCTCACCCTTCGGACGGCCCAGGTGTGCCGCGACGACCACCCGAGCGCCCGCCGCGGCGAGACGCCGGATCGTCGGGACGCTGGCACGCACACGGCCGTCGTCGGTGATGGTGGTGCCGTCGAGCGGGACGTTCAGGTCCGAGCGGACGAGGACGCGCTTGCCGCTGACGGTCTGGAGGAACTCGGGAGCGAGGCCGTGGTTGTCGGTCACAAGCGTCAGAGCGTAGCGCCGACGTGAGCGATGAGGTCGGCGAGGCGGTTGGAGTAGCCCCACTCGTTGTCGTACCAGCCGGCGACCTTGACCTGGTTGCCGATCACCTTGGTGAGCGGGGCGTCGAAGATGCAGGACGCCGGGTTGGTGACGATGTCGGAGGACACGATCGGGTCGGTGGAGTAGACGAGGAACCGGCCGTCGGCGGCCGCCTTCACGATCTCGTTGACCTCCTCGACCGAGGTCTCGCGGGAGGCCTCGAAGGTGAGGTCGGTGGCCGAGCCGGTCGGCACCGGGACGCGCATGGCGTAGCCGTCGAGCTTGCCCTTGAGCTCGGGCAGCACGAGGCC
>JALRKU010000085.1 GCA_023254755.1 Aeromicrobium sp.
GAGGGTGCGGATCTGCTCGCGCTGGTGGAGAAGGTGCGGGGACTGGCGCGGCAGCCCGACGACGCCCAGCTGCACGACCTGCTCGACGACGTCGACCCGGGCACCGCGGTGGTGCTGGCCCGCGCGTTCGCCGGCTACTTCCAGCTGGTCAACATCACCGAGCAGCTGCACCGCTGGCAGGAGCTGTCCGACGACGAGGGACCCCTGGCGGCCACGATCGACCGCATCCAGGCCGCGCTCGACGAGGGCAGTCTCGACCGCGAGCTGCTCGATGCCGTGCTCGACCGGGTCGAGTACCGGCCCGTGTTCACGGCCCACCCCACCGAGGCGAGCCGCCGCACGGTGCTGCGGCTCCTGCGCAAGGTCGCCGAGGCGATCCAGGACGGCAACGACCGCCGCCTCGCCGAGCTGGTCGACCTGCTGTGGCAGACCGACGAGCTGCGCGTGGTCAAGCCCGAGCCGCAGGACGAGGCACGCACCGCCGTCTACTACCTGCGCTCGATCGCGTCCGAGGTCGTTCCCGGGCTGCTCGAGGAGCTGGACCTGCAGCTCGCGCGCATCGGTGTCGAGATGCCGGCCACCGCGCGGCCGTTGCGGTTCGGCACGTGGGCCGGTGGCGACCGCGACGGCAACCCCAACGTCACGCCCGACGTGACCCTGGAGATCCTCCACCTGCAGCACACGTCGGGCATCGCCGAGCTGGTCGACGCGGTCGAGGAGATCCTCACCGAGATGACCGCGTCCACGCGCATCGTGTCGGCGAGCGACGAGCTGCTCGCATCGCTCCAGGACGACGCGCAGGCGCTGCCCATCACGTGGGAGAGCATCCGCCGGCTCAACGCCGACGAGCCGTACCGCCTCAAGCTGAGCTTCGTGCGGGTGCGGCTGCTGCGCACGCGCGACCGCCTGGTCAACGGCACGGCGCACGAGCCGGGCCGCGACTACCTGACGTTCGACGAGGTGGTGCGCGACCTGTCGCTGGTGCGCGACTCGATGCTGGCCGACGGCGACGTGCTCACCGGCGACGGCGCGATCCGCCGGCTGATCCGCACGGCCGTGACGTTCGGAGCGGGCCTGGCCACGATGGACGTGCGCGAGCACAGCGCCAAGGCCCACGCGGCGCTCGCCGAGCTGTACGCGCGGATCGGCGAGCCCGGGTACGCCGACCTCGACCGACCGGCGCGCATCGAGCGGCTCAGCCGGGAGATGGCGTCGCCGCGTCCGCTTCGCGGTGCGGGCGTGGAGCACATCGGCGAGGCGGCCGACCCGTCGCTGGAGCTGATGCGCACGATCCGCACGGCCCTCGACACGTACGGCCCCGAGATCGTCGAGACCTACATCGTCTCGATGACCCACGACGTCGACGACCTGTTCGCGGTCGTCGTGCTGGCCCGCGAGGTGGGACTCGTCGACCTGAACGCCGACGAGCCGGTCGCGCGCATCGGCTTCGCGCCGCTGTTCGAGACGGTGGCCGAGCTGGAGTCGGCGGGCCCCCTGCTCGACGCGCTGCTGAAGGACCCGTCGTACCGCAAGGTGGTCGCGGCCCGGGGCGACGTGCAGGAGATCATGCTGGGCTACTCCGACTCCTCCAAGGACGCCGGCATCGCCGCGTCGCAGTGGCAGGTGCACCGCGCGCAGCGGGCGCTGCGCGACGTGGCCCGCGAGCACGGGGTCGTGCTGCGGCTGTTCCACGGTCGCGGCGGGTCGACGGGCCGCGGCGGCGGCCCCACGGCCGAGGCGATCATGTCGCAGCCGTACGGCTCGATCGACGGGCCGATCAAGATCACCGAGCAAGGCGAGGTCATCTCCGACAAGTACGCGCTGCCGGGGCTGGGCCGCCGCAACCTCGAGGGTGCGCTCGCCGCCGTCGTCGAGGCGTCGGTGCTGCACCGCACGTCGCTGCTGCCCGACGAGGTGCTGAGCGGCTGGAACTCGACGATGGACCTGGTCGCCGAGCAGGGCAAGCAGGTCTACCGGTCGCTGGTGCGCGACGACGCGCTGGTGCCGTTCTTCGTGGCGGCGACTCCGGTCGACGAGCTGGGCAAGATGAACATCGGCTCGCGGCCGGCGAAGCGCCCCGGTGGAGCGGGCGGTCTCGACGACCTGCGCGCGATCCCGTGGGTGTTCGGCTGGACGCAGAGCCGCATCATCCTGCCGGGCTGGTTCGGTGTGGGTTCGGGCCTGAAGGCCGCGTTCGACGACGGCCGCGGCGACACGTTGCGCGAGATGTACGGCTCGTGGGCGTTCTTCCGCACGTTCTTGTCCAACGTGCAGATGACACTGGCGAAGACCGATCTCGACATCGCGGCCGAGTACGTGCAGGCGCTGGTGCCGGAGTCGGCGCAGCCGTTGTTCGACCGGATCCGCGAGGAGCACGAGCGCACCGTCGAGCACGTGCTCAAGGTGACCGGTCAGGACGAGCTGCTGGAGTCGGCACCGGTGCTGTCGCGCACGCTGGAGCTGCGCGACTTCTACCTCGCGCCGCTTCACGCGCTGCAGGTCTCGCTGCTCGGCAAGGTCCGCGCCGCCGGCGACGACGTCGACCCCGACCTCGAGCGCGCCCTCCTCCTCACCATCAACGGCATCGCCGCCGGCCTCCGCAACACCGGCTGACCCCAGCGGTCGCCAGCCGCAAGGAACGTCTCAATCCCGGTCGCCAGCCGCAAGGAACGTCTCATCCCGGTCGCCAGCCGCGAGGAACGACTTAACCCCGGTCGCCAGCCGCGAGCAACGGCTCAACCCCGGTCGCCAGCCGCGAGGAACGAGCGGCGGTGAGGCGCAGGCGAGATGAGAGGCCCGCCCGACCCCCACCCCGGTCGCCAGCCGAGGAGCGCAGCGACGAGTGCGG
>JALRKU010000448.1 GCA_023254755.1 Aeromicrobium sp.
AGAAGTAGTCCGTGTGCACGGCCCGGGCCCGACGGCGCAGGCCGGGCCGGCCCGCGTTGACCATCGCGGGCGGACCCGAGACGTAGGCCCGCCGCGAGGCCAGGTCGGGCACCGCGGCGGCCACGACGTCGGCCGTGAGCACGGGCGACGCGACGAACGTCCAGCCCTCGGGCAGCTCGGCGGGACGCTCGGGCGCCACGAGGACGACCCGGCGACCGTCGAGGTCGGCCGCGAACGGCACGCGCTCGGACGGGCCCAGGCCGTAGACCAGCACCGCGTCGCGGTCGGCGTCGGCGAGCTGGCTCAGGAACGGCGTGACGCCGATGCCTCCCGCGACCAGGACGACGGGCTCGGCGGGGTCGCGCGGCAGGACGAAGTCGCCACCGACGCCGGTCGACCGGACCACGGCCCCGGGCTCGAGGGTCGTGAGGGCTCGCTTGAAGCTGGACGCGGGATGCGGCAGCCGCAGGGCGAACGAGACCGTCTCGGCACCGGGTGCGGACGCGATGCTGAACACGCGGCGGGTGCCGCGGGAGTCGGTGCCCGCGTGCGGCAGGTGCAGCTCGGCGTACTGCCCGGCGCGGAACCGCACGGGGCGGTTCGCCCGGAACACCAGCTCGTGGGTGTCGGACCCGTGGTCGCGGCGCTCGACCAGCTCGAGCCTGACCCCGGAGCGGCGAGCCAGCACGGCCGCCACCACGTTGGCGGCCAGCAGCGCGACGACCTGCCACTGGTCCGCGACACCGAACAGCGAAGGCGTCTCGTCGACCAGCAGGATCGCGAGCGGGTAGGCGTACACGACCGCGGCCACGACCGCGACGGCCAGCTGCTGCGCACGACGTGGCGGGAGCGTCAGCGGCTCGCTCAGCATGAAGCCCGCGAAGAACAGCAGCGGCGACGTCTCGAGAGCGGTCCGTGCGGCGTCGCCGTAGGACTGCCCGAAGTCGTGGAGTGCCAGCACGACGAGCACCCCGGCGACCGCCACGAACAGCAGGCCGACGTCGAGCCGTCGGGTCCGCCACAGCACGAGGAAGGCCGCGACCGCGACCCAGGGCAGCAGGTCGGTCGACGCGATCCACCAGGAGGCGCCGATGCGGTCCTCGACCGCCGGACCGACGGCCTGCTGGACCAGGTAGGTGCCGAACGCCCCCGCCGCCGCGGGGTTGAGCACGTGGCGCCCGCGCCAGGCCAGGACGAACTTGGACAGTCCCGCCAGCACCCCGGCGAGCGCGATCCACCCGAGCTTCGGTCCGCCGGTCTGCGGCACGAACAGGAACCACAGCAGCAGCGCCGTGATGATCGACGACTCCAGGTGGGCACGCGTCCGCACCGCGCGAGCGGCGGCCCACGATGTGACGGTGACGGTCACGAGCAGGACCGCGAGGCTGGTCAGCTGACCGGCCACGGTCCAGAGGCCGTCGCCGAGGTCGCCGAGCGCGGTGTACGCGACCGAGACGACGGCGAGGACCGCCAGCACGAGGGTGACCAGGCGGTACATCGTCACCTTGCCGAGCTGGCGGTCGAGCAGATCCCTCATCCGACTCATGCGAACACCTCTCCCTGGAGATCGGGCGACCAGACGACGCGCCCATCGGCGTGCATCCGGACGAACTGGTGGTGCCAGCGCTCGAGCAGGCGCTCGGGCTCGGCGAAGAAGTGGGCGGTCGCCAGGCCGTCCGCGAGCATGCAGGACTGCGGCGCGAGCACCCACGTGGCGACGACGTCGGTGGTCGGCCGTCCCGTGCGGGCGTCGAGGACGTGGTGCAGTCCGTCGCCCCAGGCACGCCGATTGGTGGCCGAGCCGCACAGGGCGTCCTCCGGCTCGAGCTCGACCACGCCGAGCGCCTTGGTCGGGTCGTGCGGGTGCTCCAGCGCGACGCGGATCGGCGTCGTGCCGCAGTGGTAGAGGTCGCCGCCGGCGTCGACCGTGGCCTGGCGCAGCCCCTCCGCCCACAGGATGCTCGCCACGTGGTCCACGAGCAGGCCCTTCCCGGCCGCCCCGACGTCGATGAGCATCGGCTCGTCGGTGCGGAGCCGCCGCTGGGCGTCGGCCCCGCCCCAGTCGATCGTCGACCAGCTGGTGGGCGCCGTGGGTGTCGCGGACGGCGTCAGCGAGTAGCCGGCGTCGTAGCCCAGGTCGCTCAGCGCGCGACCCACGAGCGGGTTGACGGCGCCGTCGGTGACCTCGTGGAGATCGGTGTAGAAGTCGAACAGGGACTCGGCGTCCTCGGGCAGCTCCCGGTCGCCCGCCTCACGCGCCACGGCGCTGACGAAGGAGTCGTCGCGAAACCGCGACCAGTCACGATCGAAGCGCTCGATCCGGTCGGCGACCAGGTCCCGGACCTCCGGAGCCAGCGGCGCCTGCGTGTCGATCTGCCACGCGGTGCCGATGGCCTCGAAGGTCCAGGACTCCACGTCAGGCCTGGGCCTCGGACTTGATCTGCTCGAGCGCCGCGTTGAAGCCGCCGCTCGTCAGCGACGAGCCCGACACCTTCGACACCGAGACCTCGTCGAGCGCCTTGCCGACGACCTCGTCGGCGATGCCGCTGGCGAACTTCTGCTGGTACTGCAGCGAGGTGCCGCTCGCCTCGGGGGTCACCTCGACGGCCGTGACGGTGCCGTCCTCGAGGGTCAGGCTGACCGCGACGGAGGACTGGCCGCCCGGGTTGGTGTAGCTGCCCTCGGCCTCGTAGGTGCCGTCGGCGTAGTCACCGGCGGCCGCGGTGTCGTCGGCGGCGGTGTCGCTCGCGTCGGAGGCGGCGGGGGCCGGCGACGCCGTGTCGCTCGCGCTCGACTCGTCGCTGCCGCACGCGGCGGTCATCAGCAGGGCGGACGCGGCGGCGGTCGCCGCGAGGATCTGTCGGGTCTTCGGGAGTCGCATGGATGGCTCCTGGTCGGTCGAACGGGACGGGTCGATCGGTGAACGTTCAACAGGTCGAACGGCCACTGACCGCCAGGGGTTCCACGGCGACCGATCTCACAGGTGACGCACGGCCGCGGTCGCGGCGTGGAATCCCGCCATGCCGTGCACACCGCCGCCGGGAGGGGTCGACGCCGAGCACAGCCACACCCCCGGCACGCCGAGCGAGTAGGGCCGCAGCGTGGTCCGCGGCCGGAACACGGTCTGCCACGGGGTCGCCGCGCCGGCGGTGATGTCGCCGCCGACGTAGTTGGCGTTCCCGGCCTCGAGCTCGACCGGGCCGTGCACCGACGTCGCGACGATCCGGTCGCGGAACCCGGGGGCGAAGCGCTCGACCTGGTCGAGCACGGCCTGGGTCGCGTCACCGGTGTAGCCGTGGGGCACGTGGGCGTAGGCCCAGACGGGGTGCACGTCGCCCACCGAGCGCGAGGGGTCGGCCACGTGCTGCTGGCACAGCAGCACGAAGGGGCGCTCGGGCATGCGACCGCGGCCGATCTCGATCTCCGCCGCGTTGACCTCGGCGAGCGTGCCGCCGAGGTGCACGGTGCCCGCACCGGCGATCTCGGGGCGTGTCCACGGGATGCCGCCCTGGACCGCGAGGTCGACCTTGAACGCCGCCGGGCCGCGCTTCCAGCGACGCAGTCCGCGGGCCACCCGCGTCGGGAGCCGGTCGCCGACGATCGACAGCACCTGCTCGGGCGTCGTGTCGAGCAGGACGACGTCGGCGTCGGGCAGGGTCGTGACCCGTTCGCCCGTGACCACGCGGCCGCCCTCCTCGTGCAGCACCGAGACCAGGGCGTCGGCGATCGCCTGCGAGCCGCCGACCGCGAAGGGCCAGCCGTGGGAGTGGCCGACGACGCCGAACATCATGCCGAGCGCACTGGCCAGGGGACGGTCGAGGCGCTGGAAGGTGTGGGCCGCCATGCCGGCGAACAGCGCGGGCGCCTCCTCACCGGACCAGCGGCGCGCGGTCCACGTGGCCGGCGGCAGCGAGCGCAGTCCGAACCTCGCGAACCGCAACGGGTGGTGGGGCACGCCGATCGCCGGGCCGAGGACGTCGTCCGCGAGATCGTCGACGTGCGCCACGTGCGGGGCGAACAGCCGGCGCCAGGCCTCGCCGTCGCCGCCGAGCGCCTCGGCGGTGCGGTCGAGGTCGCGGTACAGCAGACCGACCCGGCCCCCGTCGAGCGGATGGGCCGCCTCGACGTCGGCCCACGCCCAGCGCAGGCCGTGCCGCTCGAGGTCGAGCGAGCGGAAGAACGGCGACGCCGCGCCCGTGGGGTGCGCCGCGGAGCACACGTCGTGGACCAGGCCCGGCAGCGTCAGCTCGGCCGAGCGCATGCCGCCGCCGATCGTGTCGTTCGCCTCCAGCACCGTGACGTCGAGCCCGGCGCGAGCCAGCACGATCGCCGCGGCCAGCCCGTTCGGCCCGGACCCGACGACGACGGCGCTGGTCATGCCCCCACGGTAGTGCCTCGCCCGTCGCGCGAGCTCGCGGCGACGGCGGCTGACCGGCGGGCTCTCGCCCGGCCTCCACCTCGAGCGCCCAGTCGTCGGGGACATGGAGCGGCGGACTGTCCTACCGTGGTCCGATGGTGGAGCACGTCGACGTCGAGACGGTCCTCGGGCGGGTGCACGTGGCGGTCGCGGGCGAGGGGCCAGCCGTGGTCATGTGGCCGAGCCTGCTCATGGATCACACGCTGTGGGACGCGCAGGTCGCGCACCTCTCGAACCGGTTCACCACGATCGCCGTCGACCCACCGGGGCACGGACGCAGCCAGCCGCTCACCCGCACCTTCACGTTCGCCGAGTGCGCACAGGTCGTCGTCGACCTGCTCGACCACCTCGGACACGAGCGCGGCCACCTGCTCGGCAACTCGTGGGGCGGGATGATCGGCGGGACGTTCGCCGCCCTGCACCCCGACCGGGTCGGCTGCTCGGTGCTGATGAACGCGACGGCCACCGCCGCGTCGCGGGGTCAGCGCCTCGAGTACGGCGCACTGCTGCTCGCCGCCCGCGCGATGCGCGGGATCCGGCCGCCCCTCACCACGGCGGTGCTCCGGGCCTTCCTCGGGCCGACGTCGCTCGCCGAGCGACCCGACGTCGTCGAGCACGTGCGCCGCACCACGCAGGCGGTCGACGTGCGGTCGGTCTCGTTCGCGGTCCGCAGCGTGGTTCCTGCACGCCAGGACCAGCGGGCCGCGTTCTCGCAGATCACGACGCCCGTCCTGGTCGTGGGCGGCAGCGAGGACGCCACCTTCCCACCCGACGACGCCCGCACGATGGCCGCCGCGATCCCCGACAGCGAGCTCGTCGTGCTGGCCCGCGCCGCGCACCTCGCGGCGCTCGAGGTGCCGGACGTCGTCAACCGGCTCGTCGACGACCTCCTCGACCGCCGTGGCGGCGCCCCGAACCACCTGTGATCTCCGCCACAGGTTCCGCGACCGCATCCCAAGACGATTTTCCCCCGTGGGAACGCCGGATTAGGCTTGCCTGAGTGGCAGCGCCCGACCGCTCGTGGTCGGCGATCCGCTCCCCCAACTCTCATCTCCAGGAGCATGTGCATGACGAGGCAATTGCGTGTCGCCGTGGTCGGCGCCGGGCCCGCGGGCATCTACGCGTCCGACATCCTCACCAAGGCCGAGCTGCCCGAGCAGTTCAGCGGTGTCACCGTCGACATCATCGACCGCGACCCCACCCCGTTCGGCCTGATCCGCTACGGCGTCGCGCCCGATCACCCGCGCATCAAGGAGATCATCAAGGCCCTGTACCGGGTCATGGGCAACGAGGACATCCGCTTCTTCGGCAACGTCGACTACGGCACCGACCTCAAGCTCGACAACCTGCGCCTGTTCTACGACGCGGTGATCTTCGCGACCGGCGCCCGCCGCGACCGCGACCTCGACATCCCCGGCATCGACCTCGAGGGGTCGTTCGGCGCCGCCGACTTCGTCTACTGGTACGACGGCCACCCCGACGTCGACCGCGACTGGGACTTCCAGCCGCACGCGGAGACCGTCGCGGTCCTGGGCGTCGGCAACGTCGGCCTCGACATCGCACGCATCCTGGCCAAGACGGCCGACGAGCTGCTCGTCACCGAGATCCCCGACAACGTCCAC
>JALRKU010000093.1 GCA_023254755.1 Aeromicrobium sp.
AACCCGTTGATGAAGGTGCCGTGCGTGTGCGAGTCACGGCCCTCCTCGACGTTGCCGCGCAGGCCCAGGTAGCCGTTGCCGACCGCGAACAGTGTCTCGGCCACCCCGAGGTCGGCGTCGGTGGGCACCTGCTTCTCGACCAGGCGCCACTCGTCGACGGGGAAGCGGGTGCGGTCGAGGAAGTCGTGCACCGGCGGTGCGACGTGCGACGGTCCCTGCTGCGCGCTCACGGAAGGATCTCCTGAAGGTCCTGGACGACGAGGTCGGCTCCATTGTCGGACAGCGCCTGGGCCCCTGCGCCACGATCCACACCGACGACGAGACCGAAGTCACCCGCGGCCCCCGCCTGGACGCCCGACAGCGCGTCCTCGAACACGACGGCCCGCTCCTTGGGCACGCCGACCCGCTCGGCGGCGGCCAGGAACGTGTCGGGCGCGGGCTTGCCCGGCAGCCCCTCCTCCGCGGCGACGGCACCGTCGACGATGACGGGGAAGTGCTGGATCATCCCGGCGGCCTCGAGCACCTTGGGGGCGTTGCGCGAGCTGGAGACGATCGCCATCTTCGTGCCGCGCGCCTCGAGGGCGTCGACCAGCGCGACCGAGCCGGGATAGGGCTCGACCCCCTCGTCGGCGAGGATCTGCTCGAAGTCGTCGTTCTTGCGGTTGCCGAGGCCGCAGACGGTGTCGGCGTCGGACGGGTCGTCGGGCGTGCCCTCGGGCAGCTCGATGTCGCGCGAGGCGAGGAACGACCGCACGCCGTCGTAGCGCGGCTTGCCGTCGACGTAGCGGTGGTAGTCGTCGTCGGAGTAGTCGGCGGGCAGGCCCCGACCCTCCAGGAAGGCGTTGAACATCGCGCTCCACGCACGCATGTGCACCAGCGCCGTCGGCGTGATGACGCCGTCGAGATCGAACAGTGCCGCGTCGTAGTCGTCCCAGTCCACGGAACGAGCGTAGGCGCACCACGTGACGACGCGGTGAACCTGGCTAGGGTCCTGGCATGGTCTCGGGGCGGAAGCTGGCTGGAGTCGTGGCGGTGCTGGGCGTGCTGGCAGCCGTCACCGGTGCCCTGTCGGTGCGCGCGTGGTCGTCCTCGCACCCGCGCGCGTACGTCGTGTGGGCGGTCCTCGCGCTGGTGGCACTCGCGGCTCTCCTGGTCCTCGTCCTGCCAGGATCGGCAGTCCGACGGGTCGTGGCGGTCACGGCTGCCGCCGTCGTGGTGGCGGGCGTCCTGGGCTGGACGACCGTGGTGCAGCCACGGGGCGACGTCGACGCGGCGTTCGACGGCGACGCCGTCGCGTGGTCTCGGGCGATCGGCGACGACGACACGATCGGTGAGATCACTCTGCTGTCGCCGGAGCGCGCCGTGGTGCGGCGTGGCACCGAGCTGCACGTGATCGACACCCGGACCGGCGAGGACGTCGCCACGCAGACCATCGGCTCCCGAGCGACCGTGACCCGCACGGTCGACGGGTTCGCGGTCCAGGACGACCAGCGCTTCGCGATCCACGACCGCGACGGCGGCGAGCTGACCCGCGTGAACGGCGACGTGCTGGTGTCCCGCGGCCCCGGCGTCACGGTCGTGTACTCGTGCGGGTCCGGCCCCTGCTCGGTCGACGCCTCCTCCGACGACGGCGAGGCGCTGTGGAGCGAGACCGGCTACGACCGTCCCGCACCCGTGCGTCAGTCCGACGGGGGACCGCCCGGGTGGGGATCCGACGCGATCGCCGTCGCCCCGGTCGAGGCCGTGCTGCCGCGTCGCGGCGAGTCCGCAGGAGGACAGCAGGTCTTCGACGTGCTCGACCCGACGACGGGCGAGCCGCGGACCACGATCGAGGCCGACGTGGCGGGCGCGGTCCTCGGCACCGACGACACCTCGCGGATCGTCTCGGTCGCCACGCCCCGCCGGTCCGACGAGTGCGTCGTCAGCGTGCTCGAGGGCGACGACCGGACGGACTTCGAGAGGCAGCCGGAGTGCGCCGGCGCCTTCCTGGCCCTCGGCGACCGACTGCTCGCCGACCTGCCCGAGTCACCGACCACTCCCGTGTTCGACCTGACGACGGGCACCGTCTCGCAGCTGAGCCCGCCGGCGGACCTCGACGTCGAACGCCCTCCGCTGGTGCAGCAGGTCGGGACCGGCGGCTACGCCCTCCCGAGGACGTGGTTCGACCGGACGACCGCCCGCTCCGACGACACGAGCGTCAGCGGCGGTGCGTGGGGCACCGACGCCGCGGATCGGTGGCGCTTCGACGCCGGCGCCGACGTGCGGAACGTGACGGTCGGTGCGTCGTCGGTGGCCGTCACGAGCGACGTCGTGCCGCTCAACGCCTGGGACGACCCTGCGGACGCCGAACGGGTCGTCACGGTCGTCGGTCTCGACGACGGTCGGCCCACGGGGTCGCTGCGCCTGCGGTCGCGCGTCGACAGCGCGACCGGCCTGCCCGACGGATCGTTCCTCGTCGCGATCGAGGGCGGGCGTCTGGTGCGGCTCGGCTGACCACGTCCTCCTGGGTCCTCGACCTGCCGCTCGGTGGCAGCGCCCGACGGGCCTCCTGCCCTAGCGTTGGGTGCATGGACGCGACGGAACGGGCCTGGGGTGCCGCGAGCGAGGTCGGACGGCTGCGCACGGTCATGCTGCACCGACCCGGCCCGGAGATCGCGCGCCTGACGCCGCGCAACAACGACAGCCTGCTGTTCGACGGCATTCCGTGGCTGGGGCGCGCGCAGGACGAGCACGACGCGTTCGCGCAGGCACTGCGCGACCACGACGTCGAGGTGCTGTACCTGACCGAGCTGCTCACGCAGACGCTGCAGATCGAGGCGGCGCGCGACGAGATCATCGCCAGCACGCTGCTGGGGCTGTTCGTCGGCCCGGTGCTGCAGGACGCGATCGCCGACCTGCTGGCGTCGGCGCACCCCGAGCAGCTGGCCGAGCTGCTGATGGCCGGGCTGCGCAACGACGAGCTGCGCCACACCGGCAGCGTCGCCAACGCGCTGATGCAGCCCGAGGACTTCCTCATCAACCCGCTGCCCAACCTGCTCTTCACCCGCGACTCCAGCGTGTGGATCGGCGGTCACGTCGCGATCACCTCGCTGGCGATGCCCGCGCGCGACCGCGAGACCCAGCTGACCGACCTGATCTACGGGCGGCACCCGCGCTTCGCGGGCGTGCCGAAGATCCACGGCTGGCAGCACGAGCACGTCGAGGGCGGCGACGTGCTGCTCCTGTCGCCCGGCGTCCTCGCCGTGGGCGTCGGCGAGCGCACCACGCCGGCCGGCGTCGAGCGCCTGGCCCGCCAGGTCTTCGCCGCGGAG
>JALRKU010000489.1 GCA_023254755.1 Aeromicrobium sp.
ACCAGGTGCGCGAGACGATCCAGCAGACGCTGTACCGCCTCCTGGTCGACCGCGGCAACGCGTTCTTCTGAGAGCGGCGCGGCCGCTCGGGCGAAGCGAGCGGTGATCCCGGCACCGATTCGACGTCGACTCGGTGCGAGACTCACCGCCCAGGTCGCGCAAGGGTGCGAGATCCACCGCCTGGGGGAGGGAGCGGCGGCGACTACTTCTTGGTGCCGAGCAGGCCGCCGAGGAGGTTGGGCACGAGGCCCTCGTCGCCGAGCAGGGCGTCGACGGTGTCGCCGACGACCGAGGTGACCGTCGGGGGAGCCTTGGTGGGCGGAGGCGTGGTGGGCAGGACGCCTCCGGTGCCGGACCCGGAGCCGGAGGCCGAGCCGGTCGTCCCGGTGGTGGCCTTGGGAGCGGGCTTGTCCTCGGCCTTGGCGGGCTCGTGGACGGCCGGCTTCTCCTCGGCCGTGGGGACGATCGGGTCGTCGGCGAGCGACTGGACCGCGTCGACGAGCGACCTGACATCGGCGGTGGAGCAGGTACCGCACAGCGACGAGGCCTGGGAGGCGACGTCGCCGACGAGGGTCGCCGCGGAGTCGAACGACGAGCGGGCGTCGGGCGGGACGGAACCGGAGAGCCCGGCGAGCTCGACGGAGGCCTCGGCCACGAAGTCGTTGACCGTGTCGATGCGCTCGGTCGACTGGTCGGACTCGTACGCGGCGAACAGACGATCCGAACCCGCCTCGGTCTGGCTGGCGAAGTCGTCGAGGGTGTCGGCGAGACGGGCGGTGTCGCCGGAACGGTCGAGGTGGCGGGCCTCGGCGAGGCGCTCGCGCGCCTGCTGCAGTCGGTACTCGCCGCGCGAGGCGTCGTCGCGGTGCAGCGTGACCTGGACGTTCTCGACGCCGCGCTTGACGGGGTAGAGAAGGTCGCCCGGCACCGCGGAGGCGCTGCTGGAGACGGTGCCCACCGTGCCCAGGCCGACCAGTGCGGCCGCGGTGGCGGCGGCCACGCGACGGCGCCGCGCCGGACGGACGGGACGGACCGGCCGCTCGGCGGGCAGCGGCACGAGGACCTCGGAGGCCTCGACCATCAGACGCTCGCGCAGGGCCGTGCGGAACTCGGCCGACGGCTCGGCGACCGCCGCACGACAGATCAGCTCGGCGGTGCGGACCAGCTCGCGGATCTCCGGGTCCGAGTGCTGCGCGGACTCACGCCGCTGCCACGCATCGTCGAACGACTGCGATGCGTCGTGGCTGCCGCGGCGGATCATCGTCCGGTCCTGTTCTGGGAGGTGGTGCGTGGGTCGTGAGGTTCAACGAGGAACGTCACGGTGACGTTACGTGGAAGACACGGTGAATCCGCGATCATGACGGCGATCATCGGATGTCCGCCGGCATCGACTTGGCCAGGGCCCGCACGGCCCGCAGCTGCAGCTGCTTGACCGCGCCCTCGCTGCGGCCCAGGGCCGCTGCGGTCTCGGCGATCGACTGACCCTGGATGAAGCGCATCAGGATGCACTCGCGCTGCTCCGGGGGCAGCGAGTTGACCGCCTCGAACAGCAGCTCGTTGGAGATGAGCGCCATGACGTCCTGCTCGGGGCTGTCGACCGTGCGAGACCCCTCGGGCACCGAGTCGCTGACGATCTCGAGTCGCGAGCGGCTCGACTTGTAGTGGTCGGCGATGAGGTTGCGGGCGATCGTGGTGAGCCATGCCCCGAAGTCCTTGCCCTGCCAGCTGAAGCGCTGGATCGCGCGGAGACCTCGCACGAACGTCTCGGAGGTCAGGTCCTCGGCCAGCTGCTGGGACCCGGTGCGGTGGTAGACGAAGCGGAAGATGCCGGTGACGTAGTGGTCGTACAGCTGACCGAACGCCTCGCTGTCACCCTCGCGGGCGAGGTCGACGAGGGCGCGCAGTCGCAGCGACTCGGGGTCGTCGTGGCCGTCGGGGGTGCCGGCCGAGAACGCGGATCCGGACGACGGGGCGTCGGCGACGGTGCTCAGGGCGATCGCGAGACGGCGGTCGTCGGGCATCGCCCACGCCAGTGCGAGGGCGTCGTGCAGCGCGGCGGCAGACTGCAGCACTCCCGGCAGCACGGCGCGCACGTTCCTCATGGGACCCCTCCCGCCGGCGCTCGTACAGCTCCCCCGAGCCGACGCAGCGATTCTAGGCAGAAGGTCCCGGGCCTGTCAGCCGTTCGGCCGAACTGATACAGGGTGCCCCGAGATCAGCGCCGGCGGGTGCGCACGAGCCGCCACGCGGCACCGGCGGCCGCGCCCGCGACGGCGGCCCGGCCGCCGGCCACGGCGACCTTGCGTCCGGTGCGGTAGTCACGGACCCGCCACCCGTTCGCCTTGGCGTGCGCCCGCAGGGTCGAGTCGGGGTTGATGGCGCACGGATGGCCGACGAGCGACAGCATCGGCAGGTCGTTGCTGGAGTCGGAGTAGGCGTAGCACTCCTCGAGCGCGAGCCCCTCGCGCTGGGCGATCTCGCCGACGGCGACGGCCTTGCCCTCGCCGTGCAGCATGTCGCCGACCAGCGCTCCCGTGTAGATGCCGTCGACGTGCTCCGCGACCGTGCCGAGCGCGCCGGTGAGGCCGAGGCG
>JALRKU010000057.1 GCA_023254755.1 Aeromicrobium sp.
CGACCTCGCCCCGGCCTTCGACCTCTACGTCGCCGGGCTCCGCGAGGGCGTGTACGCGCGGTCGAGCGCCTTCGCGGCCCGCGACCTGCGGTTCGAGCCGGCCACGTTCGGCGCGTACTCGGGCCTCGTCGGGTGCGCGGCACTGGCCCTCGACCACGTGCTCAGCCCGGCGTCGATCGACGCGCGCCTCAAGGACGCCTGAGTGGACGACGTCACGGCGATGCGACAGGCGCTCGACCTGGCGGGCGCCGCAGCGGCCGACGGCGACGTGCCCGTCGGTGCGGTCGTGATCGACGCAGACGGCGTCGTGATCGGACGCGGTCGCAACACCCGAGAGCGCGACGCCGACCCCACCGGACACGCCGAGGTGGTCGCCCTGCGAGAGGCTGCCGCCGCTCGCGGCGAGTGGAGGCTCGAGGGCTGCACGCTGGTCGTCACGCTCGAGCCGTGCACGATGTGCGCCGGAGCGGTCGTCGCGTCACGCGTCGCCCGACTGGTGTTCGGGGCGTTCGACGACAAGGCCGGCGCCGTCGGGTCGTTGTGGGACGTGGTGCGCGACCGTCGGCTCAACCACCGTCCCGAGGTGGCCTCCGGCGTGCTCGCGGCGGAGTCCGCTGCCCTGCTCCGCTCGTTCTTCGACGCGCACCGGTGAGGGGAAGCCGGGGCGTGCCTGCCGCGTTGACGCCGACGTGAGGCTCTCCCTGCTCGACCGGTCCCGCACCCGCATCGGGCTCCCCGACGCCGAGGCGCTGACCGGCTCCGTCGAGCGTGCCGTGGCCGTCGAGCGGCTCGGCTACGACCGGTTCTGGGTGGCCGAGCACCACGCGGTGCCGGGCATCGCGAGCGGGGCGCCGGCCGTCCTGCTCGCGGCCGTAGGCGCCGCGACCTCCACGATCCGCTTCGGCTCGGGCGGGGTGATGCTGCCCAACCACCAGCCCCTCGTGGTGGCCGAGCAGTTCCTCACGCTCGCCGCGCTGCACCCGGGTCGCGTCGACCTGGGCGTCGGCCGCTCGCTCGGCTTCACGGCCCCGGTCCGCGCCGCACTGCGCCACGACGTCGACGCCCCCGACACCTTCGAGCAGGACCTGCTCGAGCTTCGCGACCTGCTCGACGGATCGGCCGACGTGACGGCTCGTCCGGCGGTCGCCGGTGGCGTGCCGATGGCGCTGCTGGCCACCGGGCGGGGCGTCCCGATCGCCGCACGCCTCGGCCTGCCCCTGGTCGTGGGTGGCCCGATGCTGCGGAGCGACGCCGGCCTCGAGTCGTTGGGGGCGTACCGCCGGGACTACCGTCCCAGCGCGCTCGCCCCCGACCCGCACGTCACGGTGTCGCTCGACGTGCTGGTCGCCGATGACGACGAGGCGGCTCGAACCCTGGCGCTGCCCGAGGCCTGGGCGATGGCGAGGTCGCGCCGCGAGGGGCAGTTCCCGCCTCTCGAGCCGATCGAGGCGATCCGCGCGCAGCCGTGGCCCGACCAGGTGCGCCGCCGGATCGACGACCACCTCGCCGGCGTGGTGGCCGGCTCGCCCGCGACCGTGCGGGCCGCGCTCGACGACCTGCGCCGCCGCACCGGAGCCGACGAGCTGCTGGCGTCGTCGTCGACCCACGACCGCGACGCCCTCGCCCGCTCCGACGCCCTCCTGCGCGACGTCGTTGCGTAGTCAGACCTCTGCGGCGAGCACCCGGTCGGCCTCGCGGGCGGCGGCCGGGTTGAGCACCCCGGCCCGCGATCCCGCGAGCTTCGCGCGCACGTGCTCGTCGACCGTCACCGGGGCGTACAGCGCGGGATGGTCGGCGTCGACGAACTGCGGCAGTGGTCCGACGACAGCGTCGGCGTCGCCGTCGAAGAAGAACGCTGCCGACCGGCGGCGACGGATCGTGCCGTCGACGATCGGCGGCTTGACGCGGTGCAGGGTGGACAGCCACTGCTCGTTCGTCAGGCGGGTCGTGAGGTCGCCGAGATTGACGAGCAGGGCGCCGTCGGCACGCACCACGTCGTGCCACTGCCCGCCGTGCAGCACCTGCAGACCCGCGACCCGGTCGGCCCACAGGACGGTGACGATGCCGAAGTCGGTGTGCTCGCCCATGCCGACGAGGTCCTCGTCGAGCTCGACCCGGATGCCCGGGTCGAGCGCGTAGTTGTTCATGCGCAGCACCTCGATCGGGCGCCCCGCGAGGCGCGAGATCGTGCCCTCCGCAAGGCCCAGCGCGTCCTCGAAGATCCGCACCAGGGTGCGCGCGACCCGCCCGGCCTCGGCGCGCCAGGCGTCGACGCCGTCGCGGAACCCGGCCACGTCGGGCCACGTGTTCTCGGCGTAGTGGTCGGCGAGCAGCGCGGCGTCGGGGTGGTCGGACACGGCCGACCCGACGTTGAACGCCTCGAAGAAGTCCTTCATCCGGGTCTCGGACTGGACGCCGGCGCTGAGGGCGAGGGACTCCGACTTCGGCGCCGTGTAGCCGCGGTTCTCGTGCGCGGGGCGCTTCCACTGCGTCTTGGTCTCGAGGGGCAGCTGGAAGAGGCCGTCGAGGGCGTCGGCGAGCCCGTCGGCGACGGCGGGGTCGATGCCATGGCCGACGATCTGGACGAAGCCGACGCGCCGGCAGGCGTCGTCGAGAGCGCTGGCGACGGCGGCGCGCTCGTCGGGCGAGCCGTGGCCGACGTAGGCCGAGATGTCGACGGTGGGGACGGTGAAGGGGACGATCACGGGAATCTCCTGGGAACAGCGGGTGGGACGGGATGAGCACCGGGAGGTGTCCGCTTTCCCGACCCGAGGGCCCTGCTGTCCGTTGAACTCCGGCGACGCCGATCGTACGCGGGGCAGATTTCGTCGGCGTTTCGCGCTGCTCCCTGCGTCCGGCGCGCTCACGTCGAGCTCCACCGGAGCCTGTGACGCAATCGGGAACAGATCCGAGGGTCATGTAGTTGAAGTTTGTACTACATCGCGAGAGGATGGTCCCATGACCAGCATGCAGTTCGGCATCTTCACCGTCGGCGACGTGACCCCCGACCCCGTCCACGGCACCACGACGTCGGAGCACCAGCGCATCAAGGACACGGTCGCGATCGCCAAGAAGGCCGAGGAGATCGGCCTCGACGTGTTCGCCACCGGCGAGCACCACAACCCGCCGTTCGTGCCGTCGTCGCCCACCACGACGCTCGCCTACATCGGCGCCCAGACCGAGAAGATCATCCTGTCGACGTCGACCACGCTGATCACGACGAACGACCCGGTCAAGCTGGCCGAGGACTACGCGGTCCTGCAGCACCTGTCCGACGGTCGCGTCGACCTCATGCTCGGGCGCGGCAACTCCGCGCCCGTCTACTCCTGGTTCGGCCAGGACCCGACGCGCGCGGTGGAGCTGACCG
>JALRKU010000083.1 GCA_023254755.1 Aeromicrobium sp.
GGGTCAGCGGCGCGAGCGCGTTGGCGACCTCGGTGGCGAGCTCGCGCTCGGTGACGGCCGCCGTGGCCCGGGTGGCCGGCGTGGACTGCACGGCGTGCCACACGGCCCGGCGCGACGGGTCCTTGGCCCACAGGGCGGCCATGTGGTCCACCAGCCGCTCGAGGAACTTGGGCCAGTCGAGGCTCGGGATCTCCGCCGAGAACGCGTCGAGCTCCCGCTTGACCGCGACGGCGTCGACCCGGTCGAGCTCGCAGACGATGACGTACTTGTTCTGGAAGAACTGGTACAGCGTGCCGATCGGCAGTCCCGCACGGTGCGCGACCGTCTCGCACGTGAAGGACTCGAAGCCCACCTCGAGCAGCAGCTCCCTGGACACCTGGAGCAGCTGGTCGAACTTCCGGTGGGAGCGTTCCTGCGTGGGTCGGCGCCGTGGTTCGAGGATTTCCGCGGTCACGGGCCCGACCTTAGACGATCGGGGGGCGTGAGCGTGCCACTCACCGTCCGGACCCCGCCCGAGGCGTCGCTCGGTCAGCGGGTCGCGGCGAGCCCGGCCTGCACCAGCGGCCCGATCGCGTCACCGATGCCCGCGAACCCCTCGCCGACCGTCTGGCCCTGGGTGTAGCGGTAGTGGATGCCCTCGAGAATCACGGCGAGCTTGAAGAACGCGAGGCCCAGGTGCCAGCCGATGTCGTCGACGTCGCGTCCCGACGCCGCCGCGTACCGCTCGAGGACCTGCTCGGCGCTCGGGTAGCCCGGGGCCAGCGGTGCGTCGGTGACGGCAGCGGGTGCGCCGCTTCCAGCGGTCTGCTCGGCCATCTGCTGGTAGGAGAGCATCAGTGCCACGTCCGTGAGGGGATCGCCGAGCGTGCTCATCTCCCAGTCGAGGACCGCGGTGATGCGGTCGTCCGCACCCACGAGGGCGTTGTCGAGCCGGTAGTCGCCGTGGACGATGGTCGCCTTCCCGGACGTGGGGATGTCGCGTCCCAGCCGCGAGGCCAGCTCGTCGATGCCGTCGATCTCGCGGCTGCGCGACGCCTCGAGCTGCTGGGTCCAGCGGCGCACCTGCCGCTCCAGGTAGCCGTCGGGTCGGCCGAACTCCTCGAGTCCGACCGACGAGTAGTCGATCGCGTGCAGCGCGGCGAGCGTGTCGACGAGGCGCTCGGCGATCGCCCGCGTGCGGTCGGGACCGAGGGACTCGAGCTCGCTGGCTCGCTTGTAGGGGGTGCCCTCGACCTTCTCCATCACGTAGAACGGTGCGCCGATGACCCCGTCGTCCCGGCACAGCGCAAGCATCGTGGGGACCGGCACGTCGCTGCCCTGGAGAGCGGCCATCGCGCGGTACTCACGGCCCATGTCGTGGGCCGTGGCGAGCACGTGGCCCAGCGGCGGACGTCGCACCACGACCTCTGTCGTGCCGTCGGTCACGGTGTAGGTCAGGTTCGACTTGCCGCCCGTGATCAGCGCCGCGTCGAGCGGGCCGTCCAGGAGGCCGGGGGTCTCCTGGTCGAGCCACGTCCGCAGCGCCTCGAGGTCGAGGCCCTTCGTCGACACGTCAGTCCTTCGGTCCGCCGGCGACGTAGATGACCTGGCCGGAGACGAAGCCGGCGCC
>JALRKU010000110.1 GCA_023254755.1 Aeromicrobium sp.
CCCGCACTTCCTCGGCGGTCGAGAACACCTCGTCGGCGTTGGTGCCCAGCAGCAGCAGTGGTGCGTCCGCGGCGATCGTGGCCATGCAGCCGTCGACGTCACGGCGGCGGTAGCAATCCAGCAGGGTGCGCACCACGTCGAGCGCGCGGTCGAGCTCGGCGTCGTAGAGCGACAGGTCCGACACGTAGTGCGCGATCTGGCCGGGTCGACGCGACCGACCGCACTTGCGCAGGTCGAGCGCGTAGAACGCGTAGCCCCGCTCGGTGAAGAAGTCGGCGAGCTCCTCCTGGAAGAAGTAGTCGGTGAAGCCGTGCACGTAGAGCACCACGCCGCGCGGTGCGGCGGGCGGCTCGGCGCGCACCAGGGTCGCGAACACCTGACCCTCGCCGTCGGGATCGACGCCCAGGTCGAAGGTCGTCTGCTGGTATCGGTCGCCCAGCGCATCGGGGGTCCACTCGGTCACGCCGGGAGATTATCCGAATCAGCGGTCCGTGGCTTGGTCACGTCGTCCGGCGTCGGCAGGATGGACCGGTGACCCCTCGCGACGACAGCGGGCGCGACGACGCCGCCCTCGACCTGGCCCTGCGGGTCGGCGAGCTGCTGCTGTCCAACGGCGCGGGCGCGGCCGACGTCACCGCCACGATGTCGTCGATCACCCACCACCTCGGACTGCGCCAGGCGCAGGTCGACGTCAACTTCACGGCGCTGTCGATCAGCCACCAGTACCGGCCCGACGAGCCGTCGCTCACGATGACCCGCCACGTCACCCACCGCGAGACCGACTTCGACGACCTCACGCGGGTCGACCACCTCGTCAACGACCTGCTGACCGACGCGATCGACCTCGACGAGGCCCGCTCGCGGCTCGCGCAGGTCGCGTCGTCCGGACACTCGTCGCCGCGCTGGGCCATCACCCTCGCGTGGGCGGTCATGGGCGGTGCCATCGCGGTGCTGCTCGGCGGCGAGCCGGCCGAGGCGGGCATCGCGGCGCTGTCGGCCGGGATCATCGAGGTCCTCCAGCGCCGCCTGGCCCGACTGCGGATGCCGGCCTTCTACGGCCAGATGGTCGGTGGCCTGGTCGCGTCGTCGATCGCGGTCGCCTGCGAGGCGGCCGACGTGCCGGTCGACGGCGGCTTCGTCGTCATCTCCGGCATCGTCATGCTGCTCGCCGGCCTCGGTCTGATCGGCGCGTTCCAGGACGCACTCACTGGCTTCTACGTCACGGCCAACGCCCGCATCCTCGAGGTGCTGATGTCGACCGTCGGCATCATCGCGGGGGTGAGCGGCGGCATCACGATCGGTCACCAGCTCGACGTCAGCTCGCTCGATGCCGTGACCGTCGCGGGGCTCGCCACTCCACCGCTGGCCGCCGCGGCCGGCGCGGCGACGGCGGCGGCCTTCGCGTTCTCGGCCTACGCGCCGCTGCGCTCCCTGCTGCCGATCGCAGTCGTCGCGGGGCTCGCGTCGTTCGTGTACGTCGTGATCGCCCAGCGCGACGTCTCTCCCGCGTGGCCGTCGGGCGTCGCGGCCGTGCTCATCGGGTTCATCGGCTACGGGGTGGCCCGCCGAGTCGGCGTGCCGCCGCTCGTCGTGGTCGTCGCGGCCATCGTGCCGCTGCTGCCCGGGCTGTCGATCTACCGCGGTCTCACCCAGCTCGCCGACGACAACTACCTGGGCATCATCGCCCTCATCGCAGCGCTCGCCAGCGCGATCGCGCTCGCCTCCGGTGTCATACTCGGCGAGTACGTGGCCCAGCCGCTGCGCCGAGAGGCGCGGAGGCTGGAGCAGCGCCTGGCCGGGCCCCGCCTGGTCGGACCGCTGCGAGCCCGCGCGGCCCGGCCGCGGCGCCAGCGGCGCGGCCCCGACGCCGGGTAGTCACGGACGGATTCCTACAGTTAGTGTGCAACTAACTAAGCAATCGCTTACCGACCGAGACCGGTCCAGCCCGGAGGTAGTCCATGAAGCTCCGTCTGTCCGAGGAGGACGCCGCGTTCCGCGAGGAGATGCGGGAGTTCTTCACCACCAAGATCCCCCAGCACATCCGCGACACCGTCGCCGCGCGCCGCGAGCTCTCCAAGGAGCAGTTCGTCGAAGCGCAGCAGGTGATGAACGAGGCCGGCCTGGGCGTGCCCGGCTGGCCCGTCGAGTGGGGCGGCCAGGACTGGACGCCCCTGCAGCGCCACCTGTGGCACGAGGAGATGCAGCTGGCCAACGTGCCGGTGCCGCTCGCGTTCAACGCCGGCATGATCGGCCCCGTCCTCGCGCAGTTCGCGTCGCAGGAGATGAAGGAGAAGTTCCTCCCGAAGACCGCCAACCTCGACATCTGGTGGAGCCAGGGCTTCTCGGAGCCCGACGCGGGCTCCGACCTGGCGAGCCTGAAGACCAAGGCGGTCCTCGAGGGCGACGAGTGGATCGTCAACGGCCAGAAGACGTGGACCACGCTCGGCCAGTACGGCGACTGGATCTTCACGCTGGTCCGCACCGACCCCGAGGCCAAGAAGCAGGCCGGCATCTCGATGCTGCTGATCGACATGCGCAGCGACGGCCTCACGGTCCGTCCGATCGAGCTGATCGACGGCGGCCACGAGGTCAACGAGGTGTTCTTCGACAACGTGCGCGTGCCGGCCGAGAACCTGGTCGGCGAGCTCAACAAGGGCTGGGACTACGCCAAGTTCCTGCTCGGCAACGAGCGCGTGGGCGTCGCACCGGTCGGCGCCACCAAGCGCAACCTGGCGGCGGCCAAGGAGGTCGCCCGCACCGCCGGACCCGGCGGCACCTCGCTGTTCGACGATCCAGTCTTCGCGGCCCGCGTCGCCGACCTCGAGAACGAGGTGCTGGCGCTCGAGCTCACCGCGATGCGCGTCGTCGCCAACTCCGCCGACGGCAAGCCGCACCCGGCGTCGTCGGTCATGAAGCTGCGCGGCACCGAGCTGCAGCAGGCGGTCACCGAGCTGTTCGTCGACATCGCGGGGCCGTCGGTCATCGCGTCCGGCGGTGGCGAGGAGTCCGACGTCGAGGACTGGGCGCAGGTGTCCGCGCCGGTCTACCTGAACATGCGCAAGGCCTCGATCTACGGCGGCTCCAACGAGGTGCAGCGCCAGATCATCGCCGGCACGATCCTGGGACTGAGGTAGGACTGATGGACTTCGTCTACGACTCCGAGCAGGACGCGCTCAAGGGCGCCGTCGCTGCGCTGCTGAGCAAGGCCTACGACTCCAGCGAGACCCGTCGTGAGGTCACCAAGACCGATCCGGGCTGGGGCGAGAAGACCTGGCAGCAGCTCGCCGAGATGGGCGCGCTGGGTCTGCCGTTCTCCGAGGAAGACGGTGGCTTCGGCGCCGGGCCTGTCGAGGTCGCGATCGTCGCCGAGGAGGTCGGACGCGTCATCGCGCCCGAGCCCTACGTCGAGTCGGTCGTCCTCGCGGGCGCCCTGGTCACGGCCGCCGGCACCGCCGAGCAGCGCGCCGAGATCATCGGCGGCATCGCCGAGGGCTCGCTCGTCGTCGCGGTCGCCCACACCGAGGGCGGCGCCCGCTACAGCGAGACCGCGTCCGCGGTCACGGCCGCGGGCTCCGGCGACTCCTGGACCCTCACCGGCACCAAGGAGCCCGTCGTCACCGGCGAGCGGGCGGACCTGCTGGTCGTCACGGCGGCCCTCCCCAGCGGTGGCA
>JALRKU010000116.1 GCA_023254755.1 Aeromicrobium sp.
CAGGCACTCGCGCACCCCACGTGGTCGATGGGCCCCCTCGTCACGGTCAACTCCGCCACGCTCGTGAACAAGGGACTCGAGGTCATCGAGGCCCACCTGCTGTTCGACATCGGCTTCGACCGCATCGACGTCGTGGTGCACCCGCCGTCGATCGTGCACTCGATGATCGAGTTCGTCGACGGCGCGACGCTGCTGCAGGCGTCGCCGCCCGACATGCGGCTGCCGATCGCGCTGGGCCTGGCCTGGCCCGACCGCGTGCCCGACGCGGCACCCGGCAACGACTGGACCCGTCCCGCCACGTGGGAGTTCTTCCCGCTCGACGACGAGGCCTTCCCGGCCGTGCAGCTGGCGCGCCGGGCCGGCACGTTCGGCCGCACGGGTCCGGCGGTCTTCAACGCCGCGAACGAGGTGTGCGTCGACGCGTTCGTCGGCGGCCACTTGGACTTCTCGGGCATCGTGGACACGGTGGCCGCGGTCGTCGACGAGCACGTCGCCGATCCGCTGGCGGTCACCGGCGACCTGACGCTCGACAGCGTGCTCGGCGCCGACGCCTGGGCCCGCCGACGGGCCACCGAGATCGTGGAGCGCCGATGACCTGCTGGACCCGCCCGTGACGGCCCTGGTGTTCGCGCTCGGCGTCGTCCTGTTCGTGCTCGGCGTCGCCGTCTCGATCGCGCTGCACGAGCTGGGGCACATGTACCCGGCCAAGAAGTTCGGGGTCAAGGTCACCCAGTTCTTCGTCGGCTTCGGCACCACCCTGTGGTCGTTCCGCCGCGGCGAGACCGAGTACGGACTCAAGTCGATCCCGCTCGGCGGCTACGTCCGGCTGGTCGGCATGCTGCCGCCGGAGAAGGACACCGACCCGCACGAGGTGCGCCGCTCGAACACCGGGCTCTTCACCCAGCTCGCCGCCGACGCGCGTCAGGCCGAGTACGAGCACGTCACCGACGAGGACCTGCCGCGGCTGTTCTACCGCCTGCCGTGGTGGAAGAAGGTCATCGTCATGGGCGGTGGCCCCATGATGAACGTGGTCATCGCGGTCGTGCTGCTCTCGATCGTGATCCTCGGCATCGGCACGGCGCAGCCCACCACGACGGTCGCCGCCGTGTCCGACTGCGCGATCCCCGCCTCGTCGGGCGCGCAGCGCGCCTGCACGGCCGACGACCCGGTCGCACCCGCCAAGGCGGCCGGGCTCGAGCCGGGCGACGTCATCACGACGTTCGACGGCCGCGAGGTGGCGTCGTGGGACGACCTGTCGCGCACCATCCGCGCCAACGGCGACCGCGAGGTCGAGCTCGGCTTCGTCCGCGACGGTCAGGAGCGCATGGTCGACGTCCGACCGTCCGTGCTGGCCCGGGCCGACCTCGACGACCCCGACACCACGGTGCAGGTCGGCTTCCTGGGCGTCAGCCCGGGGTCGGCGGTCCAGCGCGGCGACGTCGGCGACGTCGCGTCGCAGCTGGGCACCTACGTGACCGGCACGGCCGAGGCCATCGTGCACCTGCCGGTGCGCATGATCGACGTCACGAAGGCGGCGTTCGGCGGCGAGCGCGATCCCGAAGGACCCATCGGTGTCGTCGGCGCCAGCCGGCTGTCGGGCGAGCTGGTCACGTATGACGACCCGACGTGGTCCGAGCGGGCCGCGCGGCTGCTGACCCTGCTGGCCGGGCTCAACATGTTCCTGGCCCTGTTCAACCTGGTGCCGCTGCTGCCGTTCGACGGCGGACACATCGCGGGTGCGTTGTGGGAGGCCCTGCGGCGGGGCTGGGCACGGCTGCGGCGACGCCCCGACCCCGGCTACGTCGACGTCGCGCGCGCACTCCCGGTGTCGTACGCGGTCGGCGGGCTGCTGGTCGTCATGAGCGTGATCCTGCTCTACGTCGACATCGTGAACCCGGTCCGACTGACCTAGGACGGGCTCTGGGGTGGGGGCGCCTATCCTGGTGACGTGAGTGAATCCGTCTCCCTCGGCATGCCCGAGGCGCCCGCACCGACGTTGGCGCCGCGGCGGAAGAGCCGCAAGATCCAGGTCGGCACGGTCGAGGTCGGCGGCGACGCCCCGGTCTCGGTGCAGTCCATGACCACGACCCTGACGAGCGACGTGAACTCGACGCTCCAGCAGATCGCCGAGCTCACGGCCGCCGGGTGCGACATCGTGCGGGTGGCCTGCCCCAGCCAGGACGATGCCGACGCGT
>JALRKU010000142.1 GCA_023254755.1 Aeromicrobium sp.
GCCCCGAGCAGCTGCCGTCGGCGCTGCTCCAGGCCATGCGGGTCCTCACCGACCCGGCCGACACGGGTGCCGTGACGCTGTGCCTGCCGCAGGACGTGCAGGCCGAGGCGCACGACTTCCCGGCCGCACTCTTCGAGCCGCGGACGTGGCACGTCGCGCGGCCCGTCCCCGAGCCGTACGAGCTGCTGCGCGCCGTCGAGCTGATCCGCTCGGCGCGTCGACCGCTCGTCGTCGCCGGCGGCGGTGTCATCTACTCGGGCGCCGACGACGCCCTGCGCGTGCTTGCCGAGGCCACCGGCCTCCCGGTGGGGGAGTCGCAGGCCGGCAAGGGCTCGCTGCCCTACGACCACCCGCAGTCCATGGGCGCCATCGGCGCCACCGGCACGACGGCTGCCGACGCGCTCGCCGCGGAGGCCGACCTCGTCATCGGTGTCGGGACCCGTTACAGCGACTTCACGACGGCCTCGCGCACGGTCTTCGCCGGCGACGACGTCCGTTTCGTGAACGTCAACGTCGCGCGGATCGATGCGCTCAAGCTCTCCGGCGCCTCGCTGGTCGCCGACGCCAAGGTCACGCTCGAGGCGCTGACCCAGGCGCTCGAGGGCTGGCGTGCCGACGCCGCATGGACGCAGCGCGGCACGGAGCTCGCCCAGGAGTGGGACCGCACCGTGCAGACCGCCTACGACAGCGAGCAGCAGCCCGACGGACGCCTCGTGCAGTCGGCCGTGATCGGTGCCGTCAACGAGGTCTCCGACCCCCGCGACGTCGTGCTGTGCGCGGCCGGCTCCATGCCCGGCGACCTGCACAAGCTGTGGCGCACCCGCGACCGCAAGGGCTACCACGTCGAGTACGGCTTCTCGTGCATGGGCTACGAGATCGCCGGCGGGCTCGGCGTGAAGCTCGCGGCCCTCGACCAGGCGGCGCTGGACGACGGGCGGGGCGAGGAGGGCGGCGACCGCGACGTCTTCGTGATGGTCGGCGACGGGTCGTACCTGATGATGAACACCGAGCTCGTCACGGCCGTCGCCGAGGGGGTCAAGATCATCGTGGTCCTGGTCCAGAACCACGGCTACGCCTCGATCGGCAACCTGTCGGAGTCGCTCGGCTCGCAGCGCTTCGGCACGCGCTACCGCTATCGCTCGGCCGCGTCGGGGCGCCTCGACGGCGACCCCCTGCCGGTCGACCTGGCGGCCAACGCCGCCAGCCTGGGCGCCGACGTCATCAGCGCGACCAGCGTCGACGAGTTCCGCGCCGCGGTGCTCAAGGCCAAGGAGTCGACCCGGACCACCGTGATCCACGTCGAGACCGATCCGCTCGTCCCGGCACCCGACAGCCCCGCCTGGTGGGACGTGCCCGTCTCGCAGGTGTCGGCCATCCAGTCGACCCAGCAGGCGTACACCGCCTACCAGCAGCACAAGTCCACCCAGCGTCCCCACCTGGCACCTTCGGAAGGCAACGAATCATGAGCACGAACGAGCACCCGCGCGGCAGCGCGATCTACGAGCACTGGATCTCCGGTGCACCGTTCACCAGCGACAGCGACCGCACGCAGGACGTCTTCGACCCGGCGACGGGTGCGTCGGCGAAGCGGGTGCGGCTGGCCTGCGCCGCCGACGTCGACGCCGCCGTCGAGTCGGCCCGGCAGGCCGCCGTGACGTGGGCCGAGACCTCGGTGACCGCCCGCTCGCGCATCATGTTCGCGTTCCGTCAGCTGCTGGTGGACCACGAGGACGAGCTCGCCGCCGTCATCTCGGCCGAGCACGGCAAGACGATCGACGACGCCAAGGGCGAGGTCGTGCGGGGCCGCGAGGTCGTCGAGTTCGCGTGCGGCGTCCCGCAGCTGCTCAAGGGCGAGTACAACGATCAGGTGTCGGGAGGCATCGACTCGCACTCGTTCCGCCAGCCGCTCGGCGTCGTCGCAGGCATCACGCCGTTCAACTTCCCGATCATGGTGCCGCTGTGGATGCACCCGATCGCCATCGCCACCGGCAACACCTTCGTCCTCAAGCCGTCGGAGCGCGTGCCCGGTGCCAGCGACCTGGTCGCCCGCCTCTACCAGGAGGCCGGCCTGCCCGACGGCGTGTTCAACGTCGTCCACGGCGACAAGGTCGCGGTCGACCGGCTGCTCGAGCACCCCGACGTCGACGCCGTCTCGTTCGTCGGCTCGACGCCGATCGCCAAGTACGTCCACGAGGGCGCGAGCCGCACCGGCAAGCGCGTCCAGGCGCTGGGCGGAGCCAAGAACCACGCCGTCGTGATGCCCGACGCCGACCTGGACTTCGCGGCCGACCACATCGTCGCGGCGGGCTACGGCTCGGCCGGCCAGCGCTGCATGGCGATCTCGGCCGTCGTCGCGGTCGGCCCCGTCGCCGACACGCTGGTCGACAAGATCCGCGAGCGCACGATCGACCTCAAGGTCGGGCCCGGCACCGGCGACGGGGTCGAGATGGGCCCGGTCGTGACGGCTGCGTCGCGCGACCGCATCGTCGACTACGTCGGCCAGGGCGAGCTCGCCGGCGCCAAGGTCGTCGTCGACGGCCGCGACCTGGTGGTCGAGGGGCACGAGGGCGGCTTCTTCGTCGGCCCGACCCTGATCGACCACGCCTCGACCGACATGTCGGTGTACACCGACGAGATCTTCGGACCCGTGCTCACCGTGCTCCGGGTTCCGACGCTGGATGCCGCACTGGAGCTCATCAACTCCAACCCGTACGGCAACGGCACGGCAGTGTTCACTTCCTCGGGTGAGGTGGCACGCACCTTCCAGCGGAAGGTCCACGTGGGCATGATCGGCATCAACGTGCCGGTTCCCGTCCCGATGGCCTTCCACTCCTTCGGGGGATGGAAGGACTCCCTCTTCGGCGACCACCACATCCACGGTCCCGAGGGGGTGCGTTTCTACACGCAGCAGAAGGTGGTCACCACGCGGTGGCCGCACGTCAGCGAGGACTCCCTCGCCGCCCTGAACTTCCCGACGGCACAGTGACGCCGGGAACAACCAACAGAAGGAACACACCGATGAAGAAGCTGAAGCTCGCCGGCGCCATCGTCGTCGTCGGCTCGCTGCTGGCTGCCTGCTCCGGCACCGGCAAGGAGGACGCCACCTCCGACAACGCCAAGGACCTGACGTACGCGGTCATCACCCACAGCAGCCCGGGTGACGCGTTCTGGGACCGGGTCAAGTCGGGCGCCGAGAAGGCCGGCGACGACTACGGCGTGAAGGTCGAGTACTCGTCCGATCCCGACCCGGCCAAGCAGTCGCAGCTGATCGACGGCGCGGTCGCCGACAAGGTCGACGGCATCGTGGTCTCGATGGCCAACCCCGACGGCCTCGAGGACAGCATCAAGAAGGCCGTCGCCGCGGGCGTCCCGGTCGTCACGATCAACTCGGGCGTCGACCGGTTCAAGGAGTTCGGCGCGATCACCCACATCGGTCAGACCGAGACGATCGCCGGCGAGGCCGTCGGTGAGCGGCTGAAGTCCGAGGGCAAGAAGAACGCCATCTGCGTCATCCAGGAGGCCGGCAACGTCGGTCTCGAGGAGCGCTGCAAGGCCGTCGCCGAGACGTTCGGCGGCACGATCAGCAACCTGCAGGTCGACGGCACCGACGACGCCGCGGTCCAGGCCACGATCACGTCGAAGCTGCAGGCCGACAAGGACATCGACGTCGTCCTGACGCTCGGCGGCCAGTACGCGATCGACGCCGTCGGCGCGGTCGAGGAGTCGGGCAGCAGCGCTGCCGTCGCGACGTTCGACCTGTCCGAGGACGTGGTCAAGAACATCGAGTCCGGCAAGATCCTCTTCGCGGTCGACCAGCAGCCGTACGTCCAGGGCTTCCTGGGTGTCACGACGCTGTACCTGAAGAGCATCAACGGCAACGACGTCGGTGGCGGTCAGCCCGTCAACTCCGGCCCGGCCTTCGTCACGAAGGACAACGCGGCCGACGTCCTGAAGTACGCCGCGAACGGCACTCGCTAGTCGGTGGCGGTGGGGGCCGGCCTCGTCGGCCCCCACCGCACCCCCAACGATCGGAACTCACGCCCATGGCCACCGCCACCCCAGCGGTCGACGAACGCATCGCGCAGACGTCGACCCTCACCCGGCTGCTGAAGCGGCCCGAGATCGGCGCGCTCGTCGCGGCGATCGTCCTCTTCGCCTTCTTCGCCCTGACCACCGACGCGTTCGCCACCGCCTCGGGCGCCAGCACCTGGCTGCGCGGCGCCTCGACGATCGGCATCATGGCCGTCGCCGTCGCCCTGCTGATGATCGGCGGCGAGTTCGACCTGTCCGCCGGCGCCATCACCGGCTTCACCGGTCTCGTGGTCGGCATCCTCACCACCGAGTACGGCCTCAACGTCTGGGCGGCGATGCTCGTCTCGCTCGCGCTCGCCCTGCTCGTGGGCATGATCAACGGCATCCTGGTGATGAAGACCGGGCTCCCCAGCTTCATCGTCACCCTCGGCACGTTCTTCGTGCTGCAGGGCATCGACCTCGCCGGGACCAAGGCCCTCATCGGCCAGGTGGCGATCCAGGGCATGTCGAACGTCCCCTTCTACGACTCGGCCAAGAGCGTGTTCGGCCGCACGATCCAGATCGGCGACCTCAACCTCTACGTGTCGGTGCTGTGGTGGATCGCCGTCACCGTCGTCGCCACCTGGATCCTGATGCGCACCAGGGTCGGCAACTGGATCTTCGCCGTCGGCGGGGCGCAGCAGTCGGCCCGCCAGGTCGGCGTCCCGGTCTTCGCGACCAAGGTGGGCCTGTTCATGGGCACGGCGTTCGCGGGCTGGCTCGTCGGCATGCTCCTGCTGTTCTCGACGTCGACGGTGCAGTCCAACACCGGCGTCGGCCAGGAGTTCATCTACATCATCTGCGCCGTCGTGGGCGGCTGCCTGCTGACGGGCGGCTACGGGTCGGCGATCGGCGCCGCCCTGGGCGCGCTCATCTACGGCATGGCCAACCAGGGCATAGTCTACTCGGGCTGGGACAACAACTGGCTCCGCGCCTTCCTGGGCGCCATGCTCCTGGGCGCGGTGCTCCTCAACGAATGGGTTCGCAAGCGAGCGGAGGCTGCACGATGAGCGATCAGAAGACGGTCGAGGAGACCACCACCAGCGAGCCGGCGGCGCGGGGCACCGTGGTCGTCGAGGTGCGCGACATCGGCAAGCGCTACGGCAACATCATCGCGCTGTCCGACGTCTCGACCCAGGTCAAGGCCGGCGAGGTCACCTGCGTGCTCGGCGACAACGGCGCCGGCAAGTCGACGTTCATCAAGATCCTCGCGGGGGCGCACCAGCACAGCGACGGTGAGCTGCTCGTCGACGGGGAGGCGTGCACGTTCAGCAGTCCGCGCGAGGCGCTCGACGCCGGCATCGCCACGGTCTACCAGGACCTCGCGGTCGTGCCGCTCATGCCGGTGTGGCGCAACTTCTTCCTGGGCAGCGAGATCCGCACCGGGGTGGGCCCGTTCAAGCGACTCGACATCGACGCGATGAAGAAGATCACGAAGGACGAGCTCGCCGCGATGGGCATCGACCTGCGCGACGTGGAGCAGCCGATCGGCACGCTGTCGGGCGGCGAGCGCCAGTGCGTGGCGATCGCCCGTGCCGTGTACTTCGGCGCCCGGGTGCTGATCCTCGACGAGCCGACCGCGGCGCTCGGCGTGAAGCAGTCCGGCGTGGTGCTGAAGTACATCGCGAAGGCGCGCGAGCGCGGCCTCGGCGTCGTGTTCATCACCCACAACCCGCACCACGCGTTCCCGGTCGGCGACCGGTTCATGCTGCTGCGTCGCGGCAAGAGCATCGGCGACTACCCCAAGTCCGAGCTGACGCTCGAGGACCTCACGTCGATGATGGCCGGCGGCGCCGAGCTGGAGTCGCTGGCCCACGAGCTGCAGTCGATCATGGGCGAGGACTCCGACGTCGCTGCCGAGATGGTCGCGGAGGCGGAGTCGACGTGACGCACGACCTCCGGGTGGGGGTCGTCGGGTTCGGCTGGATGGGACAGGTGCACGCTCGTGCCCTGTCCCGTCTGCTGCAGCACTACCCCGACGCCCCGCTCCGCCCCCGTCTCGTCGCCGTCGCGGACAACGCACCGGACGACCGCACGGCTCGTGCGGCCGCGGCCTACGGCTTCGAGCGGACCGTGTCGGACTGGCGTGAGCTGGTCGACGCCCACGACATCGACCTGGTCTGCATCACCGGTCCCAACTTCATCCACCGCGACGTCGCCGTCGCGGCGGCCCGGGCCGGCAAGCACCTGTGGGTCGAGAAGCCCGCAGGGCGCAGCTCGGCCGAGACCGCCGAGATCGTGGCCGCTGTCGAGGAGGCCGGGGTGCAGGCCGCGACCGGCTTCAACTACCGCAACGTGCCGGCCGTCGAGCGAGCCCGCGAGATCGTCGCGTCGGGCCGTCTCGGCGAGGTCGAGCACACCATCGTCCGCTTCCTGGCCGACTACTCCGCCGACCCCGACGCGGCGCTGTCGTGGCGCTTCCGCACCGAGTTCTCCGGCTCGGGAGTGCTCGGCGACCTGGTGAGCCACGCCGCTGACCTGGTCAAGCACGTCGTGGCCCCGATCTCCGAGCTGGTCGTCGACCGCGCGACCTTCATCGCGCAGCGTCGCGAGGCGCTGCCGGGTGCGATGCACTACGAGAAGGGCGCCGGCGAGCTCGGCGACGTCGAGAACGAGGACTACGTGAGCGCGCTGCTGCGCCTGGCCGACGGGTCGCGCGCGATCCTGGAGTCCAGCCGCGTCGCCGTCGGCGAGCAGAACACCTACGGCATCGAGGTGCACGGCACGAGGGGCGCGCTCGCGTGGGACTTCCGCCGCATGAACGAGCTGTGGGTCGCGAGCGCCGAGGACGGTGAGTACCTCAACGCGTTCTACACGACCGAGTACGCCGGACCGACCGACGGCGAGCTGTCGCGGTTCCAGCCGGGCACCAACAACCCGATCGGCTTCGACGAGCTCAAGATCGTCGAGGCCCGCCGTCTGGTCGAGTCCATCGCCGGCGGCAAGCCGGTCGGCGCGACGATCCACGACGCGTACGACGCGGCGCGCGTCCTCGACGCCATGATCCAGTCCTCCGACGAGAAGACGTGGGTGTCGCTGTGAGGCGCCCCACGCGCACCGTGCGGCGCCAGCGGGTCGTCGCTCGCCGCCGCCTCGCTGCGTGGGCCCACGCCTCGCCGAGCTCGGCCCGGCGTGGCCGGGTGAGCTCTCGCGAGCACGCGACGACCAGACCTGACATCACCACCGAGGGAGCAACACCATGAGCAAGCTGCGCGTAGGAGTCATCGGGGCGGGAGCGATGGGTGCGTCTCACGCGCGGACCCTGGCGACGGGTGTTCCCTCCGCCGAGGTCACGCGGGTGTTCGACATGGACACCGCTCGTGCGAAGCAGATCGCCGACGAGGTCGGCGGCGCCCCCGCCGACTCACCCGAGTCCCTGATCGCCGAGGTCGACGCGTTCGTCGTCGCGTCGCCCGACTTCACCCACGCCGACCTGGCCGTCGCGGGCGTCGAGGCCGGCAAGCACGTGCTGTGCGAGAAGCCGCTCGCCGTCACCGCCGACGACGCGCGCCGCGTCGTCGACGCCGAGGTCGCCGCCGGACGTCGGTTCGTCCAGGTCGGGTTCAACCGTCGGTTCGACCCCGGCTTCGTCAGCCTGAAGGGCTCGATCACCGACGGGTCGGTCGGCCGGGTGCAGGTGCTGCACGGCATCCACCGCAACGCGAGCAACGCGACCAGCACCGACTCGTCGACGCTGGTGACCGGCTCGATGATCCACGAGTTCGACACCTTCCGGTGGCTGCTCGACGACGAGATCGCCGGCATCCGGGTCGAGTCGCCGGTCGCCGACGGGTTCAAGGATCCGCAGATCGCGACGCTGTGGATGCGGGGCGGGCAGATGATCACCGCCGAGGTGTACGTCAACGCGGCCTACGGCTACGACGTCCGCGTCGAGGTCGTGGGCGACGCGGGGTCGGCGACGCTCGAGCCGCGCACGCCGGTCGTGCGCCGCATCGCCGGGCAGGGTGGAAGCTCGATCGGCAGCGACTTCGTGGAGCACTTCCTCGAGTCGTACCGCCTCGAGCTGGCGGCCTGGGCCGACGCCTCGCTGCGTGGCGAGGTCGTGGGCGCCAGCGCCTGGGACGGCTTCGCGGCCAACCTGGTCGCCGCGTCGGGCGTCCGCGCCCTGACGGAGGGCACCCGCGAGACCGTCGCGGTGCCTGAGCGACCTGCGCTCTACGCATGACGTTCACCCTCGCGATCTGCTCGGAGATGGTCTACACCGAGCTGCCGCTCCTCGAGCGCGTGGAGCGCATCAGGGACCGCGGGTTCGCGGCCGAGATCTGGGGCTGGACCGAGAAGGACGCCGACGCCCTCGTCGCGACGGGCGCCCGGTTCACCTCGATGACCGGCTACGTGACGGGCAACCTCCTCGACGGTGCCGACGAGCTGCTGCGCACGGCGGAGCAGTCGATCCCGTTCGCTCACCGGATCGCCTGCCCGTCGCTGAACCTGCACGG
>JALRKU010000181.1 GCA_023254755.1 Aeromicrobium sp.
AGATAGGGGTCAGTGTCTAAAAAAGAGTTAACTAAGTAAAAACTCAATTGACCTTCAAGATGAAGGTTAAGTGTGGTGGGCGATACTGGGTTCGAACCAGTGACCTCTTCCGTGTCAGGGAAGCGCGCTACCGCTGCGCCAATCGCCCGAGGTCGTGCTCTTGCTGCTTCCGCCCGAGGCGGATCGAGGTGGGTACGGGATTCGAACCCGTGTGCACGGATTTGCAGTCCGTTGCCTCTCCTCTCGGCCAACCCACCGTCTGGATGGGCCCACCACTGGAAAGGCTTGCGACCCGCTCCGAGCGGACGACGGGATTCGAACCCGCGACCCTCACCTTGGCAAGGTGATGCGCTACCACTGCGCCACGTCCGCGTGCACTCTTCATCAAGAGGCGACACGTGACTCTAGCCGATGCGATCCGCCGATCCAAAACCGGGGTCCGCGTACGGTGGAGGCGTGAAGGCGTGGGCGAACGGACGGCTGCTGGAAAGCCCGGCCACCCCGGCGATCAGCGTGCTCGACCACGGCATGATCGTCGGGGACGGGGTGTTCGAGACCATCGCGGTGCACGCTGATCAGCCATTCGCGCTGACCCGACACCTCGACCGGTTGGTCGCCTCTGCGCAGGGTCTGGGGATCGGCACGCCCGACGTGGAAGCCGTTCGCGAGGGGATCGCGGCGACACTTGACGGGCAGGACGTGCCGTTCGGACGCATCCGCGTCACGGTGACGTCGGGTCCCGGTCCTCTGGGTTCGCCCCGCGGTGAGCAGGGGCTCACGACGACCGTCGTCAGCGAGCCCTGCCCCAAGCCCCCGGCCGTGTCGGCGATCGCCACGGTGCCGTGGCCGCGCAACGAGCGGGGTGCCCTGGCGGGCCTCAAGACCACGTCGTACGCCGAGAACGCCAAGATGGTCGAGCGGGCACTCGCACAGGGCGCGTCCGAGGCGGTCATGCCGAACACCCTCGGCCATCTCTGCGAGGGCACCGGCTCGAACGTCATGTACGTCGTGGGGGAGCAGCTCGTCACGCCCACGCTCGCGTCGGGCTGCCTGGCCGGGGTCACCCGGGCGCTCGTGCTGCAGTGGTGCGCCGGCGAGATCGACGTCGTCGAGCGCGACGCGCCGATCGAGGTCCTCCAGGAGGCCGACGAGGTGATCCTCGTCGGCACCACGCGAGACATCCAGGCGATCGAGCGGGTCGACGGTCGTGAGCTCGCAGCGCCTGGACCGATCACCGGGCGGGCGCAGGAGATCTGGGCTCGTGAGGTCGTCAAGGACATCGACCCGTGAGTGGTTCGTCGATCCACACCGGCCGCCGGTGCGGCCGGAAGGTGCTGGGCGACGAGTGATCGAGCTGCGCGTCGACCAGGCCGAGCGGCTGGCCGTGCAGGTCGAGACCGCCGACGACGTCGAGGGCGCGTTGTGGTGGTTGTGGGGCCGCGTCGTCGAGCGAGCGGTGTCGACCC
This sequence comes from Aeromicrobium sp., assembly GCA_023254755.1. GTDB lineage: Bacteria > Actinomycetota > Actinomycetes > Propionibacteriales > Nocardioidaceae > Aeromicrobium. Next base: position 1,467 of record JALRKU010000181.1, read on the forward strand.
AGCAGGACCACGCGGCGCTCGTCGACCTCGTCGTGGCGCTGCGTGATCGGCGCGCGGCCGGCACCGTCTGGGGTCGTGAGCTCTGGTCGGACCTCCCGGTGCTGGGTGCGCAGCTGCGGGAGGCCTGGAGCTGGGCCCGCCGCCGGGACGTTCGGACGACGCCTGGGAACGGCTGAACGTCTTCGCCGCGCGCCTTGCGGTCGCGGGACTCGATCTCGCGCTCCTAGCGCTCTGGACCCTGCGATCGGCGCTGGAGGAGCCTGATGCGACGGACCAGGATCGCGCTGCCGCCGCCGCGTGGTTCGCGACGGCGGGCGGCCTGATCAGAACCTGGTGCCGAGAACGCAGGGCGGTCGGCGATCCCTCAGGCCGCGACGGGCGCCCAGGCCGGCTACTGACCTCGGACCCCGGTGTGGGCTCCGGCTTCGGCCCTCAGCGGCTCGCGTTCTGGGAAGCGGCGCTGGGCGACCGACGACGCCCGCGAGGCGATTCGTGATCGCTGAACGCGATGCGTTATCGTGGCTCAGCGCTCGGGCGATTGGCGCAGGGGTAGCGCGCTTCGTTCACACCGAAGAGGTCACTGGTTCGAAACCAGTATCGCCCACCGCGAAGGAACGGTCCCTGACCTGCAGGCATGCAGACCAGGGGCCGTTTCTCGTTCCGTCGCGTCAGACGAGCGTCGGATCGACTTGGCCCGTGATGTGAGAGCGGCGAGCGCTGTGGAGACCTCGAAATCGCAGTGCCTCGATCCTCGCACCGCAACGTTTCGGCGTCGGCCGAGCCGGGAACAGCCATCGCCAAGGCGTGCTCTCCGCGTCGGGTTGAACACACAGCTTTGCTCGGGGAGCGCGTCGCGGCACGGGTCCGGGGCGGCTGCGGCCGATCGACCACCTCCGAGAGGGGGAACGTCGACGTCCTCGCGCCGGACCGCTCGGAAGGCCGGCGGGAGATGTGCGCGGCGCGCACGACCGGCGTACCCCGCCGGCCGGTGCCGGCTACGCCTCGTCGTACTTCTTCGGCGTGATCGAGTCTGGCAACTGACCCGTCCGGACGATCTCTTCAGCCAGGTCCGAGAGCTTGCGGTTCGCGTGCTGCGACAGCCTGACCAGGTGGGCCACGGCAGCCTCGTGGTCGAGATTGAAGCGCTCCATCACGATGCCGATCGCGGACCCGATCTCTCCACGCGTCTCCAACGCGCGCTCGAGCGAGTCGATGTGATGCTGCATGTCGTGGTGCTCTTGTGATTCCATCGCGGACACCTCCAAGGCAGGGCAGGTGGCTCGTCTTCTTCAAGCCCCGCCGCCGGCGGTGCTCGAATGGCGACACTCGTCAATCTGGACCAGGAGAACGTCTCCTGTCCATTCCTATGACAGGGAGGTGACGTCGGCGACCGTGACCGGTCACCGCGTCATGGGGACCACGGCAGCAGACGTGTCGTTCAGGTCAGACGTCGAGGTCCGAGGACACGATCTCGAAGTGGTCGACGTGGGGGTCCTTCTCCACGAGCAGCTCGTCGTCGCCCGGGTAGAACACGGCCACCGCCGGATCCTGCCCGGCGAACGCCTCGATCGCGTCCCACGACTCCCACCAGCTGAGGGTCTCGACGTCGACCAGCCCGTCATCTCGATCTCGCCGCAGGGCCAGGGCACCGCGATTGCCCGGCGTCGAGCGGTACTCCGCGAT
>JALRKU010000187.1 GCA_023254755.1 Aeromicrobium sp.
TGAACCAGCAGTGGCGCCGCAACATCAAGAAGGCCGCCAAGGCCGGCGTCGAGGTGACCCTCGGCTCCCGCGCCGATCTGCCCGCCTTCCACGCGCTCTACGCCCACACCGCCGAGCGCGACCACTTCACCCCGCGGCCCCTGGCCTACTTCGAGCGGATGTGGGACGCGCTCACGGCCGAGGAGCCCGATCGGCTCGTCCTCTACCTGGCGCATCACGAGGGCGACCTGGTCGCCGCGACCACGCTGGTCCGGGTCGGTGAGCACGCGTGGTACTCCTACGGGGCGTCGACGTCGGCCAAGCGCGACGTGCGCGGGTCGAACGCGATCCAGTGGCGGATGATCAGCGACGCCGCGGCTGCCGGTGCCACCGTGTACGACCTGCGCGGCATCACCGACACCCTCGCCGAGGGCGACCCGCACCTGGGGCTCATCCAGTTCAAGGTCGGCACCGGTGGCGAGGCCGTCGAGTACCTGGGCGAGTGGGACCTGCCGCTCAACCGGCCGCTCTACCTCGGCTTCACGCAGTACATGAGGAGACGAGGATGACGCGCGCCGAGGCGCCGAGGGGCGCACCGCGACCGACCGCCCTCGTCCACCCCGCAGACGCGGCGAGGCGGTGACGATGTTCGACCTCCACGTCGACGCGAACCGGTGGCGCGCCCACCTCGACCACGTCACGCAGACCCGGCCCGGCCTGGTGCCGGTGATCAAGGGGAACGGCTACGGCTTCGGCCGCGACCTGCTGTGCACCGAGGCCACCCGCACGGGGGCCGACCTGGTGGCGGTCGGCACGTACGGCGAGGTCGACGCCGCACTGTCGGCGTTCGGCGGCGACGTCATGGTGCTCACACCGTGGCGTCCCTTCCTCGAGGTGATCGACGACCCCCGGGTCGTGCACACCGTCGGCCGGGTCGAGGACGTCGCCGAGATCGCGCAGCGCAGCCCGGGAGCGCGGGTCGTGGTGGAGGGCGAGACGTCGATGTCGCGCCACGGTCTGGACCGGCACGAGCTCGCGGCGGCCGTCGCGGCGCTCGGTGACCTCGTGGTCGAGGGCTTCGCGATCCACCTGCCGCTCGCCGGTCAGTCGGTCCGCGGACAGGCACCCGACGCCAACCTGGCCGAGGCCCAGAGCTGGGCCGGTGCGCTGCTGGCCTCGCAGCTGGACACCACGACGCTGTTCGTGTCGCACCTGACGGCGAGCGAGGCCGCCGCGCTCGCCGCCACACGGCCCCAGCTGACGGTGCGCCCCCGGGTCGGCACCGCCCTGTGGCTCGGCGACCTGGGCGCGCTGTCGGTCCGGTCCACGGTGCTCGATCGTCACACGGTCGCCCGCGGGGAGCGCGTCGGCTACCGCCAGCGGGCCATGCCGCGCGACGGCGTGCTGCTGGTCGTCGCGGGCGGCACCAGCCACGGCGTGGGGCTCGAGGCACCGCGTGCCGGTGGGGGCGTCGTCCAGCGCGGCAAGACGCTGGCGAAGGGTGGCCTGGAGGCCGCCGGCCTGTCGCTGTCGCCGTTCACGATCGGTGGTCGTCAGCGCTGGTTCGCCGAACCGCCCCACATGCAGGTCAGCCTGGTGTTCCTGCCCGCCGACGTGCCGGCCCCCGAGGTGGGCGACGAGGTCGACGTCGCGGTGCGCTTCACGACCACCACGTTCGACCGCGTCGAGCTCGACTGAGCCCGACGCGGCCATCGCGTCAGCCGACGCACCGGCCCCCGAGCACGCCGGTGTCCCAGGTGTAGCCCGCCGCCTCGCAGCTGCCCCGGTTGGTGAAGGAGCTCGGCGGAGGCGTGGTGGGCTGGGTCGGTTCCTGGGTCGGCTGCGTCGCCGTCGGCGTCGGCGTCGGCTTCGGGGTGGTCCTGGTGGGCCGCGGCTTCGGCTTCGGGGCCCGGTAGACCGTTCCCTTCTTGGCCTTGATGTTGCCGGGCGAGATGAAGGTGCCGCACTCGGTGCCCTCGAGCGCCGGGTTCATGTAGGCCTGGAACGTCCTCGCCGGGATCTGACCGCCGAAGAACGGGATCATGTAGCCCTCGAGGTCCTCGTTGCCGCGGCCGCGGTTGTACATGACCGCCGTCGCGAGCTTGGGCGTGAAGCCCGCGAACCACGACGACGACACGTGCTGGTCGTCGTCGTCGCCGGCCGTGGCGGTGCCCGTCTTGCCGGCGGTCGGGCAGATGGTGCGCCCGTTGGAGCCCGTGCCGTTGGCACCGGAGTTGACGACGGCCTGCATGGCCTTGATCGTGTCGCCCGCGACGTCCTCGTCGATCGTGCGCTCGGTCTCGACCTGGTGCTCGTAGACGGTCTCGCCGGACCGCTGCACCTTGTCCACCACGAACCACTGCGCCCGCTCGCCGCCGGCCGCGATCGTGGCGTAGGCGTTGGCCATGTCGATCGGCGCGACCGGGGCGTAGCCGAGGGACGTGACGGCGACCGGCGAGATGGCGTCGGCGACGCTCTGCGGGATGCCCGCCTGGACCGCCGCGTCGAGGACCTTGCTCGCCCCGACCTCGACGTTGTCGTCGCCCATCTGCAGCGTCAGGTCGACGAACGCGGTGTTGATCGACTTCTGGGTCGCGCGCTCCAGCGACACCGAGCCGAACGACGAGCCGCCCGAGTCGCCCTGGTTCTCGATCGTGCCCTTGCCCACCGTGATGGGCGAGTTGCCGTCGAGCTTGGTCTGCAGGCCGTAGCCGTCCTCCAGGGCCGCGATGACCGCGAACGCCTTGAACGTCGACCCGGGCTGCGTGCGCTCGGTCGCCCAGTTGAACGGCTGCTTGACGAAGTCGGGCCCGCCGTAGAGCGCCTGGACGCCCCCCGTGCCCGGCTCGATCGAGACGAGCGCGGTGTGCAGCTCCTTCTTGTCGGGCCGGTTGGCCTTGACGGCCGCCACCGCGTCGCGCTGGCGGTCGTAGTCGAACGACGTGATGATCTTGTAGCCGCCTCCGTCGATCTGCGAGTCGGTGAAGTCGAGGTCGTTGACGAGCTCGTTCTTGACCATGTCGAGCAGGTAGCCCTTGGTGCCGCCGAAGCGGTTGCTGATCTTCTTCTTCGCGACCTTCGGCATCCGGTCGCGGAACTTGTCGCGCTCCTCGGCCGTGATGGCGCCCGACTTCTGCATGCCGTCGAGGACGTAGGTGAAGCGCGGCATGATGCGCTCCTTCGCCCCGTCGGCGTAGGGGTCGTAGTAGCTGGGGCTGTTGATGACGGTCGCCAGCAGCGCGGCCTGGGCGTAGTTCAGGTCCTTGGCCGGCTTGTCGAAGTAGGTCTGCGACGCGACCTCGACGCCGTACGAGCCGTTGCCGAAGTAGATCGTGTTGAGGTAGCCCTCGAGGATGTCCTTCTTGCTCAGCTGGTTGTGGATCTTGATCGAGAGCACGGCCTCCTTGACCTTGCGCGTGTACGAGCGCTCCTGGGTCAGGTAGAGGATCTTGACGTACTGCTGGGTGATCGTGGATCCGCCCGAGGTGATCTCGCCCGACGACGTGTTGTCGCGCACCGCGCGCAGGATGCCCTTGAAGTCGATGCCGCGGTTGGAGTAGAACGACCGGTCCTCCGCCGCGATGGCGGCGGCCTGCATCGAGGCCGGGATCTCCGAGAGGGGGATGCTCTCGCGGTCCTGGTTCGCGAACGAGCCGATCTCGTGCTTGCCGTCGGAGTAGTAGACCTTGGTGGTCTGCGTCAGGAAGTCGGCGTTCGGGTCGGGGATCGCGATCGCGCGGTAGAGGATGAAGAAGGTCAGCGCTCCCGCGAGGATGCCCGAGACGGCGAGGAACGCGAACCAGCGCAGGACCTTGGACCACCAGGGTCCGTGGCCGCCGATGCCCTGGGCGATCCCGCGCAGGCGTCCGCCACCGCCTCCGCTGCGTCGGGAGGTGGGGGTGCGTCGGGACGTGGCGGGACGTCGTCGGGCCTGGGCCACAGAGATAGTCCTTCGTCGAGATCCGGGGCGGATCGGGGCAGGGGATCCGTCCTAGTGTGCCGGACCGACCTGAGAGAGCCCAGCACCACCGAGTGGACCGGTGACGGAGGTCACCCGGAGCACCCGGTGGACCGAAGTCGACGGTCGATGTATCGTCCCGATATACAGACACATTCGTACCTTTGTCAGGGAGGCTGACGGTGGCCAGGCGCGGCGCGGCGTTGGAGGTGGCGGTCCTCGGACTGCTCCACGACGCACCCATGCACGGCTACGAGCTGCGCAAGCAGCTCAACGTCCTCCTCGGCTGGGGTCGGGTGCTGTCGTACGGCACGCTCTACCCGTGCCTGAAGGCGCTCGGGGCCGCCGGCTACATCGTGGCCGACGAGTCCGCAGCGCCCGAGGGCCGCAGCCGGCGCACCCGGATCGTCTACCGCCTCACGGCCGAGGGCAAGGAGCACTTCGCCCAGAGCCTGGAGGAGTCGGGCCCCTCGGCCTGGGACGACGAGTCGTTCGGTGTGCGGTTCGCGTTCTTCGCCCGGACCGACCGCGCGTCGCGGGTCCGCATCCTCGAGGGTCGGCGCAGCCGCCTCGAGGAGCGGCTCGACACCGTGCGCCGGTCCGCCCAGCGGGGGCGCGAGCGCGCCGACGCCTACACCGCGGAGCTCCAGCGCCACGGTCTGGAGTCGGTGGAGCGCGAGATCAGCTGGCTCACGGACCTCATCGACCGCGAGCGGTCCGGTGGCATCACCAACGACGACGAGAAGTAGAAGAAGGAGAACCATGGGTTCCAACCCGATCCGTGTGGCGATCGTGGGCGTCGGCAACTGCGCCACGTCGCTCATCCAGGGCGTCGAGTACTACAAGGACGCCGACCCGTCCGGCACCGTCCCGGGCCTCATGCACGTCACGTTCGGCGACTACCACGTCAGCGACGTCGAGTTCGTCGCCGCGTTCGACGTCGACGCCAAGAAGGTCGGCTTCGACCTGTCCGAGGCGACGCAGAGCAGCGAGAACAACACGATCAAGATCGTCGACGTCCCGCCGACGGGCGTCACGGTGCAGCGCGGCCACACGCTCGACGGCCTCGGCAAGTACTACCTGCAGACGATCGACGAGTCCGACGCCGAGCCGGTCGACGTGGTCCAGGTCCTCAAGGACACCGGGGCCGACGTGCTGGTGTCGTACCTGCCGGTCGGTTCGGAGGAGGCCGACAAGTTCTACGCGCAGTGCGCGATCGACGCGG
>JALRKU010000220.1 GCA_023254755.1 Aeromicrobium sp.
GGATGCCGTGGCAGATGACCTCGTTGACGCTGGTGCACAGGGACTTGGGGAACCCGCGGTAGCCGAGCGTCGACGGGTAGGCGCCGCGGTCGACCAGGAACGCGTGGCCCACCGCGTCGAGCTCGTCGGTGGTGACGCCCGGTGCCACGGCGCGTCCCACGGCGTCGAGCGCCTCCGCGGCGAGGCGTGAGGCCGCTCGCACCGCCGCGATCGTCGCGTCGTCGCGCACGAGGGGGCCGCGATACGGGAGGGGCTCGACCTGCCCCACGTACTCGGGACGATCGATCGACGAGGGCACGGGGCGCAGCACGGGCACGCGCAGAGTGTAGACAGCGTGCGGAAGGGGCAGGATGGGGTCATGAGCGACGGCAAGTGGTACTTCAACACCAAGACGGGGCAGGTCGAGGGCGAGGAAGGCGCTCGGGCGGCCGACCGCCTGGGGCCCTACGACACCAAGGAGCAAGCGGCCCGTGCCCTCGAGATCGCGGCGGAGCGCACCAAGGCCTGGGACGACGACCCCGACTGGAACGACGACGCTCCGGCCTCCGAGGAGTGACGATCTCGTCGCGGAACCCGAACCCGCGCCGCACCAGACGTCGCCGCGGCCTGCAGCTGGATCGTTCCGGCCCGTGGATCGGCGCCGGCGGCGTCTTCGTCAACCTCTGGCTGACCATCTCCAGCACGTTGTACGCGCCCTGGTGGGGGATCGTCCTGCTGCTCTCCTACCTCGCGCCGCAGGTCGTGCTGGTCCGCCGCTGGGCGACCTCGCGGCCCGTCCGCTGCGCCGTCGTCCCGGTGGTCGGCGCCGTCGCCTGGGCGCTCACCGTGCTGGTGGGCGCCACCTGGTGGGGCTGGAGAATGTAGGCCCCCACCGTCGGACGAGGCTCAGTCCTCGAACGAGTGCTCCGGGCCGGGGAAGATCCCGCCCTCGACCTCGGCGGCGAACTGCTGCGCCGCACCGAGCATGATGCCGTGCAGGTCCGCGTAGCGCTTGACGAAGCGCGGCGCCCTGCCGGTGCGGAGCCCGAGCATGTCCTGCCACACCAGCACCTGGGCGTCGCAGTCCACGCCGGCGCCGATGCCGATGGTCGGGATGTCGAGCGTCGCCGTGATCTCGCCGGCGATGCCCGCCGGGACCATCTCCATGACGACCGACATGGCCCCGGCCTCCTGGACCGCCAGGGCGTCGTCCATGAGCTTCTTCGCGGCGTCGCCCCGGCCCTGGATGCGGTAACCGCCCAGGTTGTGCTCGGACTGCGGAGTGAAGCCGATGTGGGCCATGACGGGCACACCGCCGCGGTTGAGCAGCTCGATCTGGGGGGCCATCTCGGCACCGCCCTCGAGCTTGACGACCTCGGCCTCGCCCTCCTTCATGAAGCGGACCGCCGTGTCGAACGCCTGCTCGGGGGAGCGCTGGTACGAGCCGAACGGCAGGTCGGCGACGACGAGTGCGCGGCGTGTCGAGCGCGTCACCGCCTTGACCAGCGGCAGCAGCTCGTCGACCGTGACGGGCAGCGACGACCGGTAGCCGAAGACGTTGTTGGCCGCCGAGTCGCCGATGAAGAGCACGGGGATGCCGGCCTCGTCGAACGTGGCCGCCGAGTACTGGTCGTACGTGGTGAGCATGACCCACTTGCGACCCTCGGCCTTCCACTGCCGCAGGTGGTGGGTGCGCACCTTCTTGATCTCGGGCGCACCGGTCGGCGCGGGCGGAGTGCCGCCGTAGGGGGCGGTCTCCTCGGGGGCCAACCCGGATGAAGGCAGGCCGGTTGAAGGCAGGCCGGACGAGGGCAGGCCGGACGAGGGCAGATCGGCGTCAGCCATCGGAATCTCTCCTGTTCATCTCGCAGCTCCCTGATGGAGTCCACGGACACGACCAGCGTGTCACACCGGCTGGTGCCCGGTCACAGTGATTCGCGCCACCCGTTCGTGATCGGCACGCGGCGGTCGCGGCCGAAGTTGCGGCGGCTGACCTTGGGTCCCGGCGGGTACTGCCGGCGCTTGTACTCGGCCTTGTCGACGAGCGTGACGACCCGCTCGACCAGGGCTGGGTCGAAGCCCTCGGCGACGACGTCGGCCGAGCCCAGGTCGCGCTCGACGTAGGCGTCGAGGACGGCGTCGAGCAGGTCGTACGGGGGGAGCGAGTCCGAGTCGAGCTGACCCGGACGGAGCTCGGCCGACGGCGGCTTCTCGATCGCGCTCTCGGGGATCGGCGGCGTCTCGCCGCGACGCTCCGCCTCGGCGTTGCGCCAGCGCGCCAGCTCCCACACGAGCGTCTTGGGCACGTCCTTGATCGGCGCGTAGCCGCCCACCGCGTCGCCGTAGATCGTGGAGTAGCCCGTGGCCAGCTCGGACTTGTTGCCGCAGGCCAGCACCAGGTGGCCGTGCTGGTTGGACAGACCCATCCAGATGACGGCGCGGATCCGTGCCTGGAGGTTCTCCTCGGCGAGGCCGTCGAGGTGCAGGGCGTCCTGGTAGGCGTCGAAGATCGGCGCGATCGGCACCGTGTCGAGCGCCAACCCGCTGCGTCGGGCCAGCTCGGCGGCATCGGACCGGGAGTGCTCGGTCGACCACGCGCTGGGGTTGGACACGCCGAAGACGTTCTCCGGCCCCAGCGCGTCGACCGCGATCGCACCGACGAGGGTCGAGTCGATGCCGCCCGACAGCCCCATCAGCACCGAACGGAAGCCGTTCTTCCGCACGTAGTCACGCAGCCCCGTGACGAGCGCCGTGTAGATCTCCTCGAGGCGCGGGAGGCGCTCGTTGTCGACGACGGGCAGTGGCTCGTAGGGCGGAAAGGGCTCGGTGCTGATGATGGTGCGGCGGATGCGGAGCCCACCGAACCTCTCGTCGGCGTCCGGCATCGAGGGCGTGGCGGCCGGCAGGTCGAGGTCGACGACCAGCAGCTCGGAGACGAACTGCTGGGAGCGGCCCAGCACGCTGCCGTCGGGCCCGACGACGATCGAGTCGCCGTCGAACACGAGCTCGTCCTGGCCGCCGACGAGGTTGACGTAGGCGAGGACGCACTCGCCCTCGCGGGCCCGACGAGCGCAGAGCTCGAGGCGGACGTCGTCCTTGTCGGCCTCGTAGGGAGAGCCGTTCGGCACGACCAGCAGGGATGCGTCGGCGGCCTTCGCCGCGGCCGAGGGGCCGTCGCGCCACAGGTCCTCGCAGATGGCGAGCGCCACGTCGACACCACCGATCTGGACGACGTTCACGGTGTCGCCCGCGACGAAGTTGCGGATCTCGTCGCCGACGCCGTAGTTCCACAGGTGGTGCTTGGCCTGGCGCGCCACGACGCGGCCGCCGTGGAGGACGCCGACGGCGTTCTGGGGCGCGTTCTTGGGGACCCCGGCACGATCGGCCACACCCTCGGCACGGTCGAGGAAGCCGACGAACGCGACGAGGTCGCCGCAGCCCTCGTCGGCGAGGCGCGCGGCGAGGGCCTCGATGCCCTCCTGCGACGCCCGGATGAGCGAGGCGCGCATCGCGAGGTCCTCGATCGGGTAGCCCGTGAGCACCATCTCGGGGAACACGACGAGGTGGGCGCCGGCGTCGCGCGCCGCGAGGCACTGTGCGACGACGAGCTCGGCGTTGCCGGCGAGGTCGCCCACGCGGGCGTTGACCTGGGCGAGGGCGAGGCGCAGCTGGGGCATGGGGTCAGCCTAGGGCTCGCGCCCCGTGCGAGACTTTCGCCATGGGTAAGCAGGAAGACTTCGTGCTGCGGGCCATCGAGGAGCGCGACGTCCGGTTCATCCGGCTCTGGTTCACCGACGTCCTCGGTTCGCTGAAGTCCGTCGCGATCGCTCCGGCCGAGCTCGAGGGCGCCTTCTCCGAGGGCATCGGCTTCGACGGCTCGGCTATCGAGGGCTTCGCCCGGGTCCACGAGGCCGACATGCTGGCGCGCCCCGATCCGTCGACGTTCCAGGTGCTGCCCTGGCGCGGTGAGACGCCGGCCACGGCGCGCATGTTCTGCGACATCCAGATGCCCGACGGCACGCCGTCGTACGCCGACCCGCGTCACGTGCTCAAGCGCGCGCTCGGCAAGGCCGCCGACGCCGGCTTCAGCTTCTACACGCACCCCGAGATCGAGTTCTACCTGTTCAAGGGCAAGCCGCCTGCGGGCGAGCGACCTGTGCCGGTCGACGACAGCGGCTACTTCGACCACACGGCCCAGGGCGGCGGCCAGGACTTCCGTCGCGAGGTCATCACGATGCTCGAGAACATGGGCATCTCGGTGGAGTTCAGCCACCACGAGGGCGGACCCGGTCAGCAGGAGATCGACCTGCGGTACGCCAAGCCGTGCCATCAGATACGCCTGTATCAGCAAAAATCCGACTCGGCTATGAAGATACCTCTCTAACCCAAGAAATCGGCGATGCGGTGCAATCAGCCAATGCCAGTTGGCTGACCATCCATGCCCGTACCAAAAC
>JALRKU010000344.1 GCA_023254755.1 Aeromicrobium sp.
GGCAGGTGCTCACCGGGGCCGGTCGGGTCGGTCAGCGGCAGGACGGCAGCGTCCACGCGTTCCAGATCAGCCAGCGCGCCGACTACTTCGAGGTCGGTGTGGGGCTGGAGACCACGCTCAAGCGTCCGATCATCAACACCCGCGACGAGCCGCACGCCGACCCCAAGAAGTACCGCAGGCTGCACGTCATCATCGGCGACGCGAACCTCTCCGAGACGGCGATCCTGCTCAAGCACGGCACGACGTCGCTGGTGCTGGCGATGGTCGAGGCAGGGTTCCTGGGACGCGCGCCCCACCTGGCGCGCCCGGTCGAGGCGCTCCACCGCATCTCGTACGACCCCACCCTCGCGACGGCGGTCGAGCTCGACGACGGCACCACCATCACCGCGCTCGACCTCCAGCGCGAGTTCCTCGGCGCGGCTCGCGAGTTCGTCGAGCGCGAGGGCACCGACGAACCCACCGAGCAGGTGCTGACCCTGTGGGAGTCGACCCTGGACCGCCTCGGACGCGACCCGATGCTGCTGGTCGACGAGCTCGACTGGGTCGCCAAGCTCGCGCTGCTGGAGCGCTACCGCGAGCGCGACGGCCTCGACTGGGACCACGCCAAGCTGCACCTGGTCGATCTGCAGTACCACGACGTGCGCCTGCACAAGGGCCTCTACCACCAGCTGGTGCGCACGGGCCGGATGAAGCGTCTGCTGACCGACGCGCAGGTCCAGGCGGCGGTCACCGAGCCGCCGCACGACACGCGCGCCTACTTCCGGGGCAAGTGCCTGGAGAGGTTCTCGGCCGACGTCGCCGCCGCGTCGTGGGACTCGGTCATCTTCGACCTGCCGGGGCACGAGTCGCTGCAGCGCATCCCCACGATGGAGCCGCTGCGCGGCACCGAGGAGCACGTCGGTGCGCTGTTCGAGTCGAGCGCGACCGCGACCGAGCTGTTCCGCACCATCACCGGACGCTGACACGCCCCCCAGACGGGGTTCGGCGGGATAGGGTGACGACATGTCCGAGCAGCAGCACAAGAGCACCCGGAAGTCCAGCGACGCCGAGGAGCAGGTCGACACCACGCCCGTCGACAGCGAGGCCAAGGCCAAGCTCGACGACGACGTCGACTCGATCCTCGACGAGATCGACGACGTGCTCGAGGAGAACGCGGAGGAGTTCGTCCGCAGCTTCGTGCAGAAGGGCGGCCAGTGACCTCGGCAGGCCAGCTCCCCGACGGCACCCGGCTCACCGGCAGCTCCTCGTTCGCCGACTACCTGGCGGCCGCTGCGCCTGCACAGCTGCCGGGTGCCGCCCAGAAGCTGGCCGGTGCCGCCTCGAACGGGAGCGGGGTCGACATCGCACCGCACGGCACCACGATCGTCGCCGCCACCTATGACGGTGGTGTCGTCATGGCCGGCGACCGCCGCGCCACGATGGGCAACCTCATCGCCAACCGCGACATGCAGAAGGTCTACCCGTCCGACGAGTTCTCGGTGGTCGGCATCGCCGGCAGCGCGGGGCTCGCGGTCGAGCTCGTCCGCCTGTTCCAGGTCGAGCTCGAGCACTACGAGAAGATCGAGGGCGCCGAGCTGTCCATCGACGGCAAGGCGAACCGCCTCGCCGCGCTGATCCGCGGCAACCTCGGTCTGGCCATGCAGGGCCTCGCGGTCGTGCCGATGTTCGCAGGATTCGACCGGGTCGCCGGGCGCGGCCGGATCTTCTCCTACGACGTCACCGGCGGCAAGTACGAGGAGCACGACTTCCACTCGGTGGGCTCGGGCTCGGTGTTCGCGCGCGGCGCGCTCAAGAAGCTCTACGGCGCGGGCATGACCGAGGGCGACTGCGTGACGGCTGCCGTCCAGGCGCTCTACGACGCCGCCGACGACGACTCGGCGACCGCCGGGCCCGACCTGACCCGCCGCATCTTCCCCGTCGTCTACTCGGTGTCGGCCGACGGCCACCGCCGTCTCGACGACGCCGAGGTCGGAGCGATCGCCGACGCGGTGATCGGCGGCCGACTGCAGCGTCCCGACGGGCCCCAGGCCCCCCTCGGCTGAGGAGAGAGCTCACATGACACAGCCGTTCTACGTCTCGCCCGAGCAGATCATGAAGGACCGGGCCGACTTCGCGCGCAAGGGCATCTCCCGCGGGCGGAGCGTGGTCGTGGTCCAGTACGCCGACGGCATCGTGTTCGTCGCGGAGAACCCGTCCCAGGCGCTGCACAAGGTGGGCGAGATCTACGACCGGATCGGCTTCGCCGCCGTCGGGCGCTACAACGAGTTCGAGAACCTGCGGATCGCGGGCGTCCGCCTGGCCGACCTGCGCGGCTACTCCTACGACCGCCGGGACGTCACCGCCCGCGCCCTGGCCAACGCGTACGCGCAGACCCTGGGCACGATCTTCAGCTCGGCGGGGGAGAAGCCCTACGAGGTCGAGCTGTTCGTCGGCGAGGTCGCCGACGACCCCGCGCACGACCAGATCTACCGGCTCACCTACGACGGCTCGGCCGCCGACGTCGACGGTTTCGGCGTCATGGGCGGACAGATCGAGCAGGTCGAGGCCTACTTGACCGAGCACTACACGGCAGGGCTCGACCTGGCCGCTGCCGTGCAGCTCGCCGTGACGGCGCTGGGTCAGGACTCCGACCCTGCGCGCACGGTCCCGGCCGCGTCGCTCGAGGTCGGCATCCTGAGTCGCGCGCGCAGCCAGCCGCGCAAGTTCAAGCGACTCCTCGACGCCGAGGTCGAGGCCGCGCTCGGCGCCTGATCAGGTGGGCGGGGCCGGTCGGCGGTGGCTCGGCGGAGCGAAAGGCGACGCGAAACGCGTCACTCACAACGCTCCGCGTGGTCGACACGACTAGGCTGACGACGTGGACCGGCGGATCTTCGGGATCGAGAACGAGTACGGCGTGACGTGCTCGTTCAAGGGTCAGCGCCGTCTGTCACCCGACGAGGTCGCCCGGTACCTGTTCCGGCGGGTCGTGTCGTGGGGGCGCAGCAGCAACGTGTTCCTGCGCAACGGAGCCCGCCTGTACCTCGACGTCGGGAGCCACCCCGAGTACGCCACGCCCGAGTGCGACGACGTCGTCGACCTGGTCACGCACGACCGTGCCGGCGAGCGCATCCTCGAGGCGCTGATGCTCGACGCGCAGAAGCGGCTCGCCGACGACGGCGTC
>JALRKU010000396.1 GCA_023254755.1 Aeromicrobium sp.
GCTGCGTCGGCGCCGACCCGACCTGCGGCTCGTCTTCGGCGGCGGGGAGACGCTGTTCGACTACCGCGACTACCGCCGGGCCTTCGAGCGCCGGGCTCAGCAGCTGGCCGTCGACCACGAGGTGCTCGGCACGATCGACGAGAACGACCTGCCCTCGCTGGTCGCCCAGGCGTCGGCGCTCGCGATGGTCTCGACCAAGGAGGGGTTCGGACTGGCCGGCATGGAGGCGCTCGCCGCGAGCGTCCCGGTCGTGGCCCGCGAGCTGCCGGTCCTGCGCGAGGTGTTCGGCGACGCGGTCTACTACGGCGACAGCCCGCTCGCGATCGCCGGCGGGCTCGTCCGTGCCCTCGAGGATCCGCCCCCGGTCGAGCTGGGTCGCGACCTCGCCCGCGGCTACACCTGGGAGCGGGCCGCCGCCGCCCACCTCGACTTCTACGCCGCGGTGGCGTGACGAACCATCGCCATGACGGACGTGCCGATCGCCCAGGCGCTGGCGGTGCTCGCCGACCGCGACCCCGAACGAGTCGCGGTCCGGTGCGGCGACGACGTGCTGACCCGCGCGGAGCTCGTCCGCCGCGGGCGTGCCGTGGCCGCCGCCTGGCGCGCTGACGGGGTGGCCGACGACGACGCCGTGGCGATCTGCCTGCCCAACGGCGTCGACCTGGTCGTCGCGTGCGTCGCCGCGTGGACCGCGGGGGCGGTCCCGTTCGTGCTCGCCCGCGACCTGCCGGCCGGCGAGCGCGACGCCCTGCTCGCCGAGGCCGCGCCGGCCCTGGTGGTCGACGGCGCCCTGGCGGAGGGATCGGCCGAGGTCGAGGACCGCCCGCCCGCGTCGAGCTGGAAGCTGTCGACCTCGTCCGGCACCACCGGCACCCCGAAGCTGCTGCCCGCCCCGGCCTCCGCCGTGGTCGACCCCGACGTGCCCGCGGCCTCGTTCCTGCCCCGTGACGCGGTCCAGCTCGTCAGCGGCCCGCTGTGCCACGCGGCGCCGTTCACCTACGCGATGCGCGGACTGATGACCGGGCACGAGCTGGTCGTGCTGCCCCGGTTCGACGCCGGCGAGGCGCTGGCCGCGATCGAGCGGCACCGGGTCACCTGGGCGATGCTCGTGCCCACCACGATGCAGAGGATCTGGCGCCACCCGCGTCGCGCCACCACCGACGTGTCGAGCCTGGAGGCCGTGCTGCACCTGGGCGCCCGGTGTCCCGAGACGCTGAAACGGGACTGGATCGCGTGGCTCGGACCCGACCGCGTCGTCGAGGTGTACACCGGCACCGAGGCTCCCGGACTGACGATGATCGACGGGCACGAGTGGCTCGAGCACCCGGGGTCAGTGGGCCGCCCGATGCCGGGCTCGCAATGTCGCGTCGTCGACGACTCCGGGCGGGTGCTGCCTGCGGGCAGGGTGGGCCGGCTCGAGCTGAGCCGCGACGGGCGCGACGGCTGGCACTCGCTCGGCGACCTCGGGCGGATGGATGCCGACGGGTTCGTCTGGGTCGTCGACCGCGCCGACGACGTCATCGTCACCGGCGCCGCGAAGGTGCATCCGGCTGACGTCGAGGCCGTGCTCGACAGCCATCCGGCCGTGCGGTCGTCGGTCGTGGTCGGTCGCCAGGACGCCGACCTCGGGCAGCGCGTGCACGCCGTCGTCGAGCCCGACGGCCCGCTCGACCTCGACGACCTGCGCTCGTGGGTATCCGACCGCCTGCAGCCCGAGCAGCGGCCGCGGTCCTACGAGCTGACCGACCGCACCCTCCGCGCCACCACCGGCAAGTCGCGCCGCCGCGACTGGCGCTGACCCGCGGTGAGGTGGCCGGGCTGGCCGGCCACCTCACCAGCGGATCACTCGGCGGGCGGGGTGGCCTTCTTGGCCGGGGCGTTCTGCGAGGGCGCCTTCTTGGCCGGAGCCTTCTTCGCAGCCGGAGACTTCTTGGCGGGCGCCTTCTTCGCGGGCGTCTCGGCCGGCGCCGTGACGGCGGACCGCGTGGCGGCCGACGTGGACGCGGGCTTCGGGGC
>JALRKU010000423.1 GCA_023254755.1 Aeromicrobium sp.
TTCGCGCTGTCCCCGGTCTTCGGCTGGGCGAGCGACCGGGTCGGTCCTCGGCCGGTCATCGTCGCGGGGCAGCTGACGCTCGTCGCCGCGGTCGCCGTGGCCGGGTCGTCGGGCCACTCCGAGGTCCAGATCACGATCGGACTGGTGCTGCTCGGCCTCGGCTGGTCCGCGTCGGTCATCGCCGGCGCCGCCCTGCTGACGACCAGCGTCGACCCGGCCGACCGACCCACGGTGCAGGGTGTCAGCGACCTGGCGATGAGCCTCGCCGGGGCCAGTGGCGGCCTCCTCGCCGGACTCGTCGTGGCCTGGTCCGGCTTCGGCACGCTGGCGGCCGTCGCCGGGACGCTGACCGTCCCGGTCGTCCTGCTGGTCCTGGCAGGACGACGGGTCACGCGGGAGATCGCGGCGGGCTGAGATAGCGTCGGCGCCGTGGGAGCGATCCAGCTGGTCCGGCACGGTCAGGCGTCCTGGGGCGCCGACGACTACGACCAGCTGTCCACCCTGGGCGCCCAGCAGGCGGCAGCGCTCGGCGAGTCCTGGGAGGCCGGCGGCTTCCGCCCCGACTGGTCGGTGTGCGGCTCCATGAAGCGGCACGCCCAGACCGCGGTGCCGGCGCTCGACGCGATCGACGGCGACCTGTACGACGTCGACCCGGGGTGGGACGAGTACGACCACCTCGCGCTCGCGGGCACCTCCGATCCCGCCGACCGGCCCGACGACCCCCGCGAGTTCCAGGCGATCCTCGACGCCGCGCTCGAGCGCTGGGTCGCCGGTGAGGCGGGTGCCGAGGACGCGGGCGAGACCTTCGCCGCCTTCGAGTCCCGGGTGCTCGGCGCGCTCGACGTCGCCACCGAGCACGCCGGCCGTGGTCGCTCCGCCGTCGCCTTCACGTCGGGCGGACCGATCGGCCTGGTCGCGTCGCACCTGCTGGTCGGCGACGCGTCGCTGTTCATCACGCTGAACCGGGTCGTCATCAACGCGAGCGTCACGACGGTCATCGTCGGCCGCGGTGGCCGTCGTCTGCTCGCTTTCAACGAGCACACCCACGTCCCGACGGCCTGGCAGACCTTCCGCTGACCGCTCGCCGCTCCCACTGGTCGCCAGTTGAGGAGCGCAGCGACGAGTGCGGTCGGGCGCTGGTGAGGTCCGGGCTCGCTCGATCCATCGACCGGTGAACTCAGATACCGGTAGTATCCGAGACATGAAGATCTCTGCGGGCGACCGCGCCCTCGTCACCGGAGCCGCGTCGGGCCTCGGGCTCGCGCTCACCAAGGCCCTTGCCGCCCGCGGGGTCCGGGTGCTGGCCACCGACGTGCACGACACCGCGAACGGCGACCTCGCCGTGCTCGACGGCGTCACCTACCGACGTGTCGACGTCACGCAGGACGTCGACTGGGCCGCAGCCCGCGACCACGTCGTCGAGGAGTGGGGCGGCATCGACCTGGTCTTCAACAACGCGGGCGTCGCGGCCGGCGGGCGCATCGAGCTGACCGAGATGGACCAGTGGGAGTGGATTGTCGACATCAACCTGCTCGGTGTCGTCCGCGGCTGTCGCACCTTCACCCCGCTGCTGAAGGACCAGGGCCGCGGGCACCTCGTGAACACCTCGTCGGCGGCCGGCCTCGTGCACCCGCCGCGGATGAGCGAGTACAACTCGGTCAAGGCCGCGGTCGTGGGGCTCAGCGAGACGTTGTTCCACGAGCTCAAGCCGTTCGGCGTCGACGTCTCGGTGGTGTGCCCGACGTTCTTCCGGACCAACCTCACCCAGTCGTTGCGCGGCAAGGACGAGTCGGCCCAGCAGGCCGCGGCCAAGCTCATCGACGGCTCGAAGCGCTCGGCCGACGACATCGCGGCCACGGTGCTGGAGCAGGTCGAGAAGGGTCGCCACATCATCCTCACCGATCGCGAGGGTCGGGTCGCGTACGCGGCCAAGCGGTGGCTGCGGCCGCTGTACTACCAGCAGATGGCCAAGGCGGCGCTCCGCATGGGCCGGAAGGACTGACATGACTCGCCGCACCAACGTCCTCATCACGGGAGCCAGCTCCGGCCTGGGCGCAGGCATGGCCCGCATCCTGGCCGCGAAGGGGCACTCCCTCGCCTTGACGGCGCGACGGGTCGACCGCCTCGAGGCGCTCCGCGACGAGCTGCTCGCGGACCACCCCGACATCCAGGTCGTCGTGCACGCCCTCGACGTGACCGACCACGACCAGGTGTTCACGGTCTTCCGCCAGGCGATCGCAGACCTGGGTGGGCTGGACCGGGTCGTCGTCAACGCCGGCCTCGGCAAGGGCGGTCGGATCGGCACGGGCCGGTTCGAGGCCAACCGGCAGACCGCCGAGACCAACTTCGTCGCGGCGCTCGCGCAGTGCGAGGCCGCGATGGAGCACTTCTACGAGCGGCAGGCCGGACACCTCGTGCTCATCTCGTCGATGTCGGCGATGCGCGGCATGCCGTCGTCGATGGCCACCTACGCCGCCACCAAGGCGGGACTGGCTCACCTCGCCGAGGGCATCCGCTCCGACCTCATCGGGCGCAAGGGCCACGACATCGCGGTCACGACCCTCTACCCCGGGTACATCGCCTCGGAGATGAACGAGGGCATCGAGCAGGAGGCCCGCCTGATGGTCGACACCGAGACGGGCTGCCGCGCGCTGGTCAAGGCGATGGACCGCGAGGTCGTCGACGCCGCGGTGCCGGCGTGGCCGTGGGCCCCGCTCGGCCAGGTCATGAAGCACGCGCCGCTGTCGGTCGTGCGTCGTCTGGTGTGACCCGAGCCGTCCCGACGCGGTGACCTGACGGGGTCTGATCCGGCGCGAGCCCGGACGGACGCGCCGTGGTCGGGGGGACGGTGGCGACGACCGAGGCTGCACGATGCGTCGTCGCTGGTCACGATAGGCTCGATCGGAGGCGAGGGGGGACCACGTGAAGGCTGACTGGCGCTACGCGGCGGCTGCTGCACTGGTGGTCGTGGGAGGCGTCGGCGGCTGGCTGCTGGTCTCGACCGGCGACCCCGATGACTCGGTCGACGCCGACGGCGTCGTCACCCCCGTCATCACCGACGTCGGGATCGACCCGTCCCTGGCCCGCAGCTACCAGTTCTCGCGCTGGTGGAGCGACGGCGAGTCGGCCCTGCGACTGGGCGTCGACGGCGCCGACGTCGTCGTCCGCACCCCCGACCGGTCGATCGCGCCCGGCGCCGTGTCGGCCCGCCTCGCCGGTGCCGACGCGCTCGATCCCGCGGCCGTCGCCGCCATGCCCGGCGGCTCCGGTGCGCCCTGGGTCGCGGTGTCGACCCGCGATCCCGACGACGACTCCGGCGTGATCCGCTCCTGGACCGGCGGCGACGGCGAGGCACAGCGCGCCGTCCGACCCACCCGCGTCCCGGCCGAGCTGCGTCCGGTCTCCAGCGACGACGTGATCACGAACGACGTCGCGGTTGCCCGGTCCGGCGAGACGACCAGCGCCTTGGTCGTCGTGCACCAGGGCTCGACCAGCCAGCTGTTCGCGTGCCGCCTCGACGACTGCGAGTGGACCTCGGTCGAGGCCCCCAACCAGCAGGCCGTGGGCTACGTGGCCTCGACCGGGAGCGGCTTCGTGGCCGTCACCGACGCCGGGTCCGACCGGGCCCAGGTCTGGTACGCCGAGGCCGGCACGTCGACGTGGTCCCGGGTGGGCGAGGCGCCCGAGGACATGCGCCTGCGGGCCGCGCAGGACGGACTCGACGAGGTCCTGCTGATCTGGGCCGACGGTGAGGGCGGCCGCGCCATGGTCCAGAAGGTCGCGCCCGACGCGGGCGACCAGGCCGTGACGACCGTCGCCGGTCCGGCCTCGATCGGCCCCGACTCGTCACGGCTGACGTCGGTGCTCCAGGTCGGTGACGACTGGTTGCTCGCGGGCAGTGCCGCGAGCGAGTCCGGCGTCTCCCTGGCCTACCCGGCCAGTGCGCCCCGGTTGTGGTCGCTCGACGGCGACCGCTGGCGCGACGTCGAGGCGGCCGTGCTCGACCAGCAGCCCGACCAGGAGTTCCAGGTGCTGTGGCACTCGGGCGACGCGATCGTGGGCGTGAGCGCCTCGGCGCCGCTCAAGGTGCACGAGATCTGGCGGCTGGTGCCCGCGTCCTGAGCGTCGGCTCGCCGCGGTCGGTCACACTGGCCGCATGAGTCTGTCGATCACGGTCCGAGGGACCGCCGAGGAGATCTACCCCGCCGAGCGGGCGATCGTCGACGTCGCGGTGGCGATCGAGGGCGAGGACCGCGCTGCCGTCGCGGCCGAGGCCGGCACGCTCCTCGCGCCGCTCACGGAGCAGCTGGGTCAGCTGCACGACCGTCAGGTGGTCACGTCGTGGTCGGCCGGCCAGGTGCGGGTCTTCAGCCATCGCCCCACCGACCACGAGGGCCGCCGGCTGGCGGTCGTGCACGTCGCGAGGGTCGAGATCACCGCCGAGTTCGCCGACTTCGAGCGCCTCAGCGGCTTCGTCGACTTCTGGTCCGGTCGCGAGGGCGTCGAGATCGTCGGTCTGCGCTGGGACGTCGCGGCCAAGAACCGACGGGTGTACGAGGCCGAGGTGCGGCGGGCCGCGGTCGACGACGCCGTGCAGAAGGCGCAGGGCTACGCCAACGCGGTGCGTCGGGGACGGGTCGTGCCGGTCGAGTTCGCCGACCCCGGCATGCTGTCGAGCCAGCCCGACGCTCCGACGCCGATGTACGCGCGCGTGTCGGCCGACATGGGCGGTGGGGGCTCTGGCATCGCGGTCACCCCGGAGCCGATCGTCGTCTCGGCAGCCGTCGACGCGCGGTTCACGACGGATACCTGAGCCGCCACTCGGTGGAGCAAATCGCCTCTGACCTGCGGTGATGCCTGCGCAGGCGCGTGGACAGATGAACATACCGGGAGTACGGTCGAAGCATGTGGATCACCGCCCTTCTCGACCGCGTCGCCGTGCTCGTGGGCCGCGGCGCCGGTGGGGAGCCGTCGCGCGGTCCCGTGGACGGCGCGGCCTGGCGTCGGCGCCTGCTGTCCCTGCCGGTGGTCCCGTGGCGCGCCGGACTGCTGCCTCGCGGCGGCCGGGGGCCCATGCGCGTCGTCCACACCGACGCGATCGTGCACGAGGCGTTCAGTCGCCGGTCCCGGTTCCTGCAGCGTGGGGCGCGCCTCGTCCTCAAGCCGCTCCTTCACCTCGCGCCGGTCAACGACCGCACGATCCTGCTGCTGCGCCGCATGGACCGGTTGTCCGCGCGCCGACCGCGCTCTCGCTACGTCGAGCCGGTGGAGTTCGAGCTGGGTGGCGTCCGCGTCGAGTCGATGACGCACCGCTACGGCCCCACCAGCGACATGACGATCCTCTACCTGCACGGCGGAGGCTTCCTCTCGTGCGGCATCGACTCGCACCGTCGACTCTGCGAGCGCCTCGCCCTCCGCACGGGAGCCACGGTGATCTCGGTCGACTACGTGCAGCTACCTGAGGGGACGGTCGCCGACTCGGTGCAGGACGCGATCTCCGCCTACGCCGCGCTGGTGCGCTCCACGGCGCACCCGGAGAAGATCGTCGTCGCAGGGGACTCCGCGGGCGGGTACCTGACGATGAAGGTCGCCGAGCTCGCCGCGCGGCGCCGGTTGCCCCTGCCCGCGGCGCTGATCGGCTTCTCGCCGCTGCTCAGCCTCGACCCCGACAGCGTCGACAAGGGCGTCGAGCAGGTCGTGCGCTTCGACGACGCGTACCTGCCGCTGGCCAAGATCGCACGGCTGCGGCCGCGCTGGATGCCCGAGAGCGCCGTCATGGAGGGCGAGGTGTCGCCGCTGGACGCGACCGGGTGGATCAGCTCGCCCACGTTCCTCGTCGCGACCGAGGACGAGATCCTGCGGCCCGAGACCGAGGCGTTCGCCCTGGCGCTCACCGATCGTGGCGTCAAGGTCGAGCTGCACATCTGGCGCAAGCAGGTCCACGCCTTCCCCGTGCTGGCGGGCGCCCTGCCGGAGGGCGAGCTGGCGGTGCGCCTGGCGGCGGACTTCGCACGGGCGGCGGTCGGCGAGCTCGACCACGAGCGCACCACTGATCCGCACGCGCACACCGAGCTGGTGGCCGGGACCGCTCCCGATCCGGCCGCCTGAGCGCCGAGGGCCGAGCACCGCCGGTCCGTCACCACGGGGTGGATGCCACCATCGGGACATGACCACCACCTTCCGCGCCCTCGTCGTCGACGACACCGAGACCGGCCAGGTCGCCGCGTTCCGCGAGCTGACCGACGCCGACCTTCCCGACCACGACGTCCTCGTCGAGGTCGAGTTCTCGTCGTTGAACTACAAGGACGGCCTCGTCGTCGCCAGCCCGCAGAAGATGGCGCGCCGCACGCCGCTCGTCGCCGGAGCGGACCTCGCCGGCGTCGTGCTCGACAGCCGCAGTCCCGACTGGGCGCCGGGCGACCGCGTCGTCGTGAACGGCTGGGGCCTGTCGGAGACCGAGTCGGGTGGCTACACCCGTCGCCAGCGCGTCAAGCCCGAGTGGCTGGTCCGCATCCCCGACGCGTTCAGCACGCGTGACGCCGCCGCGATCGGCACGGCCGGCTACACCTCGGCGCTGTGCCTCGACGCCCTCGAGCGGCACGGCGTCGCGGCGGGCTCGGAGGTGCTGGTGACCGGTGCCGCCGGTGGCGTCGGCTCGGTGGCCGTCGCCCTCGCGGCCGCCGCGGGTCACACCGTCGTCGCCGCGACGGGCCGCCCCGAGACCCACGACTTCCTCACCTCCCTCGGCGCCTCGTCGTTCGTCGACCGCGCCGAGCTGCAGGGCGAGGGTCGCCCGCTCGGCAAGGAGCGCTGGGACGCTGCCGTCGACTCGGTCGGCGGTTCCACGCTGGTCAACGTCCTCGCGCAGCTGCGCTACGGGGGCGCAGCCGCCGCGTGCGGCCTGGCCGAGGCGCCGGCCCTGCCGAACGCCACCGTCCTGCCGCACATCCTGCGCGGCGTCGCGCTGCTCGGCGTCGACTCGGTCATGGCGCCCGCGGCGCTGCGCCAGTCGGCGTGGGAGCGTCTCGCGCGCGACCTGCCGGTCAGCACGCTCGAGTCGCTGTCGCGCGTCGAGCCGCTGTCGGAGGTGCCACGCCTCGGCGCCGAGATCCTCGCGGGCCAGGTCCGCGGTCGCGTGGTCGTCGACGTCACGGCCTGACGCCGTGCGCCCGTTCACGCAGGTCGACGTCTTCACCGACGTCGTCACGCTGGGCAACCCGGTCGCCGTCGTGCACGACGCCGACGACCTCGACGACGCGCAGATGGCCGCGTTCGCCCGCTGGACCAACCTCAGCGAGACGACGTTCCTCTGCGCGTCCACCGATCCCGCGGCGGACTACCGCGTGCGCATCTTCACCCCGGGCCGCGAGCTGCCGTTCGCGGGACACCCGACGCTGGGCACGGCGCGGGCGTGGCTCGAGGCGGGCGGCGTGCCGCGCGACCCCGACGTGATCGTGCAGGAGTGCGGGCTCGGCCCGTTGCGCGTGAGGCGCAGTGGTGATCGGCTCGCGTTCGCGGCGCCCGACCCGCTGCGCGACGGACCGGTCGATCCCGACGTCGTCGCGGTGGTCGTGGCCGACCTCGGCCTCGACCCCGCGTCGGTGCGCGGCGCGCGCTGGTGCGACAACGGGCCCGGCTGGATCGGCCTGCTGCTCGACGACGCCGCGACGGTGCTGGCGATCGACGGCCCGGGGCTGCGGTTCACGGGACACGACAAGGTGGGCGTGATCGGGCCGCACCCGATCGGGGCGGACGTCGCCTACGAGGTGCGGGCGTTCTTCGCCGGCGGCATCGGCGAGGACCCGGTGACCGGCAGCCTCAACGCGGCCCTCGCGCAGTGGCTCGTCGGCGACGGCATCGCGCCGGAGTCGTACGTCGCGGCGCAGGGCACCGCGCTGCAGCGCCGCGGCCGGGTGCACGTGCAGCGCGTCGGCGCCGACCTGTGGATCGGCGGCGACACCGTCGTCGGCGTCACGGGCCACGTGGACCTGTGACGCCGACGTCGGTCGTCAGTCGGCGAAGCTGACCCGCAGGCTGAACTTGGCGCGGTCGTCGACGTTGGCGGCCGAGATGCCGACCGCCTCGATCGTCTTGGCCTGCTCGAACGCCGAGCGCAGGTCCTCGGGCGGCTCGGCCTCGAGCAGCTTGTCGAGGATCGTCGACACGTCGACGTAGAGCGCCTGCGCCGTGTCGTCGCCGAACGGGATGACGGACGTGAAGCGGTCGGAGTCGCCCAGGTCGCCGCCGCCGGCGACCTTCTTGGCGGCGTCGGAGCTGGTGGCCAGCACGGCCCCGCCGTCGGCCTGCTCCGCGACCAGCGGGATGCCGTACTTGCTGGCGTACGCCGCGATCTTGGACATCACCGAGAACGCGTCGTCGGCGTCGCCCGTCGTGCGGATCGCGACCTCGAGCTGCGACAGCTCGTCAGGACCGGCCAGCGTCGGGATCGTCTCGAGGTTGGCGGCACCGATCGACAGCGTGAAGGTCTTGCCGAGGAGCGACTCCAGGTCGGCCGGCAGGCTCAGACCCGTCTCGGCCTCGAGCTGGTCGATGAAGTCCTGCGGGTTCGGGACCTCGGGGGCCGTCTGGTCGGCCATCATGTCCTCGTACATCTCGCGGGTCTCGGGATCGAGATCCTCGAGGAACTCCTCGTCGAACGTCGGCGACGTCGCGGTCATGCCGCTGTTGAAGTCGGCGAACGCCGCGTTGAGCTCGTTCAGGAACGCGTCCCACTGCTGGCCGATCTGCTCGCCCGCACCGGAGATCGACGCGGCGGCGACCGTGTCGCCCGGCAGGTCACCGCTCGAGCCCGTCTCGGCCTCGAGCGCCTCGGACGTGTTCGAGACGCCGGCCAGCTCGATCGCGGAGCCGTCGACGCGCAGCGCCATGGCGGCCGATCCGGCCTTCTTGATCTCGGCCTTCTGCTCCTCGGTGAGGGCGTCGCCGAAGCCGGGGACCTCGCCCAGCGCGTCGAGCACCTCGGACGCGTCGACCCAGGCCGACGCGACGCCCTTCTCGCCGAGGGCCGCCATGTCGTCGGCGAACTCCTTGCGGTCGGCGAGCGACTCCTTCTTGGCCGCGTCGAGCGCGTCGTCGACCGACTTCTGCGTGTCGGACAGCAGCGCGTAGCCCTGGTCGAACGCGATGCCGTAGCTCTCGTCGGCGCACTCGAACAGGTCGGCGATGCCCTTCTCGGCCTTGCCCTCGTCCTTCACCTGGACCGCGATGACGAACTGCTCGTCGGTGATGCTCGCGCCGACGCCCACGCGGTCGCCGAGCCACGGCTCGACGTCGTCGGCGTAGTCGATGTCGGGGCACGCGCCGCTGATCTCGTCGAAGATCAGCTTGCGGACGTCGGACGTGTCGGCGTCGCCGATGCCGATGGTCTCGCCGAGCTCGGGGACCTTCTTGATGAGCTTGAACAGCTCGATCTTCTGGCTCGCGCCGGGGTCGAGGTCGATGCGCGCGTAGACCTGGCTGGTGCCGGGCAGCACGTCCTCGGGCTGGGCGCCGCCACCGGACAGGGTGTTGTACGCGTAGGCGCCGCCGCCGACGACCGCTGCGAGGAGGGCCAGACCGGCGCCGCCGGCCGCGATCTTCTTGCCCTTGCCGCCGCTCGCCTCGGGCGCCGCGGCCTCGGGGGCGGGAGGCGGCGGGGGCGGCGGGAAGCTGGGAGCGGAGTCGGACATGACGGGGTCCCCTCCTCGTCAGATGTGTCGGCTCGTGCCTGTGGGTCCGCTGAATCTAGCGGAACGACGCGACAGGCCGTCACTCAGCACCACAAAAAAGCAGGCTTGACTGTTTGTTGATGTCGGGCCATGCTGACCGGGTGAGTCAGCCGGTGAGGGAGCGCGTGCCCCAGGCGGAGCGCACCGCAGCGATGCGGCTGCGCCTGATGGAGGCGACCGTCGAGGCGCTGGTCGAGCTCGGCTGGGCCGGCACGACCACGACCGTCGTGAGCCGCCGGGCCGGGGTCAGTCGCGGAGCCCAGCTGCACCACTTCCCGAGCAAGCAGGACCTCGTCGTCGCGGCCGTCGCGCACCTGACCGACCGCCGTCGCGAGGACATGCGCCGCGCCGCGGCCGACCTGCCGACCGACGGCCGCACCCGCGCGGTGCTCGACATCCTGGGCGCTCAGTTCACGTCGCCCGGCTTCTTCGCGGCGCTCGAGCTGTGGGTCGCGGCGCGCACCGACCCCGACCTGCGCGACTCCGTCGCCCCGCTCGAGCGACGCATCGGCCGCGAGACCCACGCCTACGCGCTGGAGCTGCTCGGCGTCGACGAGGACGCCGGCGACAATCGCCGGCTCGTCCAGGCGACCCTCGACCTGCTCCGCGGCCTGGGCCTCGCCAACTCGCTGAGCGACGACGCCCGCCGCCGCTCCGCCGTCCTCGACTCGTGGGCCGACGTGCTGGACCGGGAGCTGGTGACGCGATGACGGTGCTCGAGGACGTGCTGGCCGACCTCGCGGCGGAGTCCCTGCAGCTCGACGGATGGGTCGCCGGGCTCGCGGTCGAGGGCTGGTCGACCGTCACGACGCCCGAGGGGTGGACCGTCGCGCACCAGGTGGCGCACCTGCACTGGACCGACGCGGCGTCGTTGACCGCGGTCACCGACCCCCCGGGATTCGGCGCGCTGCTGAAGGCGGCGGCCGGGGAGCCCGACGGCTACGTCGACCGGGCCGCCGACGAGCTCGCGGCGATCGGCGTCGACCAGCTCCTGCCGGTGTGGCGAGAGGGCCGGGTCGAGCTGGACGCCGCGCTCCGCGCGTTCGAGAGCGGAGCGCTCCGCGCGCTCGAGAGCGGAGCGCTGCGTGCGGTGCCGGACGGCGAGAAGATCCCGTGGTTCGGTCCGCCGATGAGCCCCGCCTCGATGGCCACGGCGCGGTTCATGGAGACCTGGGCCCACGGTCACGACGTCGCCGAGGCCCTGGGCATCACGGTGCCGAGGACCGACCGGGTCCGTCACGTGTGCCATCTCGGGGTCCGCGCCCGTGGGTTCGCCCACCTGGTGCGCGGCGAGGACCTGCCGACCGACGAGGTCCGGGTCGAGCTCACCGCGCCAGGTGGAGAGCTGTGGACGTGGGGACCTGCCGACGCCGAGCAGCGGGTCACGGGCGACGCGTGGGACTTCGCGCTGCTCGCGACGTTGCCACGCGAAGGCATCGTCAGCAGCGTTGCGTTCTCGCCTGACGGCAAGGTGCTGGCGGCGGGAAC
>JALRKU010000036.1 GCA_023254755.1 Aeromicrobium sp.
GCGACCTGCTCGAGGCCAACGGCGCGATCTTCACCGAGCAGGGCAAGGCGCTCAACGAGGTCGCCGCCGACGACGTCCGCATCGGCGTCACCGGCAACCCGGCCAACACCAACGCCCTCATCGCGCTGCGCAACGCGCCCGACATCCCGGCCGAGCGGTTCAGCGCCCTGACCCGCCTGGACCACAACCGCGCGATCAGCCAGCTCGCCGCCAGGACCGGTGCCAAGGTCGCCGACATCAAGCGCATGACGATCTGGGGCAACCACTCCGCGACGCAGTACCCGGACCTGTTCCACGCCGAGGTCGGCGGTCGCAACGCCGCCGAGGTCGTCGACGACCAGGCGTGGATCGAGAACGACTTCATCCCGACCGTCGCCAAGCGCGGCGCGGCGATCATCGAGGCTCGAGGCGCCTCGTCGGCCGCGTCGGCCGCGTCGGCGACGATCGATGCCGCCCGCGACTGGCTGACCGCCAGCGCCGACGACGACTGGGTCTCGATGGCGGTGCCGTCCGACGGGTCCTACGGCACCCCCGAGGGCGTCGTCTACTCCTTCCCGGTCACCACCAAGGGCGGCGACTGGGAGATCGTCCAGGGACTCGACATCGACGACTTCAGCCGTGAGCGCATCGATGCCACGGCGACCGAGCTCGTCGAGGAGCGCGACGCGGTGCAGGCCCTGGGTCTGATCTGAGCGGTCTGATCTGAGCTGGGCCTGATCTGAGCTGAGCTGCCCCCGCCCGGTTCCTTGTCACGAGGCGGGCGTTGCGACCCGGGGTTCGTGGGGACAACCGGGCTCGGTGCGCTGGTTCCCCGGCGAGCCTGGGAATCAGCGACGCGCGAGGCGCGTCAGGACGCGGGCGGCGGGACGACGACGGCGAGGACGACGAGGCTCGCGCCGAGCAGCATCGTCCACACGACGTCGAAGGTCTTGCCGCGCACGCGGAGCATGCCGACGTGGTCCTGCGGCACGATCATGCGCAGCAGCGACGCCGCGACGAAGGTCCCGCCCAGCACGGCGAGTCCGAGGCGCCACGACCCGACGACGACCAGCCCCAGTCCGACGCCGGTGGCCAGCAGGAGGACCAGGTAGGCCTGCGATCCGCGGCTGCGCGGCATCGGGATCCCCACGTCAGGAGTCCCGGTCGAGGATCTTCTCGGCCTCGTCGACGACGTTGCTCAGCAGCATCGCGCGGGTCATCGGGCCGACGCCGCCGGGGTTCGGGGCGACCCAGTCCGCGACGTCCCAGACGCCGGGGTCGAGGTCGCCGACGATCTTGCCCTCGTCGTCGCGGCTGACGCCGACGTCGAGCAGGGCCGCTCCGGGCTTGACCATCTCGGGGGTGATGATGCCGGGCACACCCGCCGCCGCGATCACGATGTCGGCGCGCGCGACCTCGGCGGCGAGGTCCTGCGTGCCGGTGTGGCACAGGGTGACGGTGGCGTTCTCGGTGCGACGCGTGAGCAGCAGGCCCATGGGCCGACCGACCGTGATGCCGCGACCGACCACCACGACGTGCTGGCCCGCGATGGGCACCTCGTGCCGGCGCAGCAGCTCGACGATGCCACGCGGCGTGCAGGGCAGCGGAGCCTCCTCGCCGAGCACGAGCCAGCCGAGGTTGGTGGGGTGCAGGCCGTCGGCGTCCTTGGCCGGATCGATGCGGCCGATGACGGCGTTCTCGTCGAGTCCGCGCGGCAGCGGCAGCTGGACGATGTAGGTCGTGCACGCGGGGTCGGCGTTGAGCTGGTCGACCGCTGCCTCGACGTCGGCCTGCGACGCGGTGGCCGGCACGTCGATGCGGATCGAGGTGATGCCCACCTCGGCGCAGTCCTTGTGCTTGGCGCCGACGTACCAGTGCGAGCCGGGGTCGTCGCCGACCAGGATGGTGCCGAGGCCGGGGACGATCCCGCGGTCGCGCAGCGCCGCGACCCGTCCGGTGAGCTCGGTCTTGATCTCCTGGGCCACGGCCTTGCCGTCGAGGATCTGAGCGGTCACGGTGCAGAGTCTTCCATGCCTACGATCGGGCCATGACGGTCCGCCTCGGAAGCCTCGACCTGACCCCCTACGACGCGTCGCTCGTGGCTCCCCCGACCGCGGCGCTCCTGGCCACGCGCCCCGACCTGGCCGGTCCCGCCGTCACCGTCGCGATCGACCCGGGCCTGGCCGACACCGCCGCCCTGACCGAGCACTTCGACCTCGCGCCCGAGGTGTCGGGCAACTGCATCGTGCTCCTCGGCCGCCGCGCCGGAGAGGAGCGGGTCGCAGCGTGCGTCGTGCTGTCCCACACCCGTGCCGACGTCAACGGCACCGCCCGGCGGGCGATCGAGGCCCGCAAGGTCTCGTTCGCGCCGCAGGACCGCGCCGTCGACATGACCGGGATGGAGCACGGTGGCATCACGCCGGTCGGGCTCCCCGCGGACTGGCCGATCCTCGTCGACGCCGCCGTGCTCGACCAGCCCTGGGTCCTCCTGGGCAGCGGCCTGCGCCGCTCGAAGCTGGCTCTGCCCGGGGCGCTCGTCGCCGATCTGCCGGGGGCCGTCGTCGTCGAGGGTCTGGGACGGCCCGCCGGCGATTGACCACGCCTCGGCCGGGTACCGGAACGACATGGACCGACGGACCGACTACCTCGTCGTCGGCGGCGGCATGGCGGCCGACGCCGCGGCACGCGGCATCCGGGACGTCGATCCCGACGGCACGATCCTGATCGTGGGCGCCGACGAGGACCCGCCCGTGCGCCGACCTGCGCTCTCCAAGGACCTCTGGACCGACGACGACACGACTCCGACGGACGTCCTGCTCGGCACCGCCGACGCCACGGGAGCGACCCTGCTCACCGGCACCGAGGTGACGGGCCTCGACCCCGACGCCCACCAGGCGACCACGGCGAGCGGCACCATCGCCTACCGCGTCGCCCTCCTGGCGACCGGCGGTCGCCCCCGTGTGCTCGACGACGTGCCCCCGGGTGACCGCGTCGTCTACTTCCGCACGCTCGCCGACTACCGGCGCCTGAGACGGCTCGCGCAGCGCGGCAGCCACGTCGTCGTGGTCGGCGGCGGGTACATCGGCTCCGAGGTGACCGCGGCCCTCGCGCAGAACGGCGTCGACGTGACCATGGTCTTCCCCGAGGACGCACCGGGCGGCGGGCGGTTCGTGCCGGAGATCGCCGACCAGGTCTCCCGCCGCTACGCCGACGCCGGTGTGGACCTTCGGCAAGGCCGCACCGTGACGTCCACCATGAGCGACGACGACGAGGTCACCGTGACGCTCGACGACGGGACGACCCTCACCGCGACGGCCGTGGTCGTCGGGCTGGGCGTCACGCCGGACACGTCCCTCGCCGAGGCCGCCGGGATCGCCCTGTGCGACGACGGCGGGGTGCTGGTCGACGAGCACCTGCGCACCTCGGCGCCCGACGTGCTCGCGGCCGGCGACGTCGCGAGCTTCGTCGATCCGCGCCTCGGGCGCCGCCGCGTCGAGCACGAGGACAACGCGACGACGATGGGCGAGGCCGCGGGGCGCGTGATGGCCGGCGAGGACGTCGCCTACCAGCACACGCCGTTCTTCTACTCCGACCTGTTCGACCTGGGGTACGAGGCGGTCGGACGTCTCGACCCGACGCTCGAGACCGTCGTCGACCACCCGACCGACGACGGCACCGTCGTCTACCACCTCGACGACGGCCGCGTGGTCGGCGTGCTGCTGTGGAACGTGTGGGACTCGGTCGACGCGGCCCGCGACCTCGTCGCCCGTCCCGATCCACCCGACGACCTGACCGGACTCATCCCGAAGGGGGACGCATGACCGTCACCGATGCACGGATCGCCATCATCGCGACCGACTGGTTCGAGGAGCCCGAGCTGCTCGTGCCCCGCGACCGACTGCGCGAAGCGGGCGCCACCGTCACCGTCCACGCCCCGGCCGACGTGGCGGGCGGCGACTCGCCCACCATCCAGGCCGTCAGCGGCGACACCGAGCCGACGCAGAAGGTCCCGGTCGACGGCACCGTCGAGGACCTCGACGCCGCGTCGATCGACGCGCTCGTGGTTCCCGGCGGCACGGTCAACGCCGACCGGCTGCGGGGCCACCAACCGGCCCAGCGCCTGGTGCAGGAGATGCTCGACGCCGGCAAACCCGTGGCCGTGATCTGCCACGGCCCGTGGCTCCTCGTGTCGGCGGGGGTCACCGAGGGCCGTCGGCTGACGAGCTTCGCGAGCCTGCGCGACGACCTCGTCAACGCGGGCGCGCAGTGGGTCGACGAGCCGGTCGTGGTCGACGGATCGCTGATCACGAGTCGTGACCCCGACGACCTCCCGGTCTTCGTCGACGCCCTGCTCGCCGCGCTCGACGAGCCGACCCGGGCCGAGCGCTCGAGCTAGACGGGCGGGCGCTCGGCCTCGGCGATCGGGCGACGCTGGGCCAGGGCGAGCACGGCGACGGCACCGAGCACCAGCACCCCGCCGACCAGCTGGGTCAGCCCGAGAGACTCGTCGAGGAAGACCAGGGCGAGGACGACGGTGACGACCGGCTCGGCGGTCGACAGCACGGAGGTCGCCGTGGGTCCCAGCAGCCTCAGCCCGGCGAAGAAGGCCAGGATCGCCACGACGCTGCCCACCACGGCGATGGCGGCGACCGAGAGCCACCCACGGCCGGTCGCCGGGAACGTCTGCGGATGCCCCGAGAGGATCAGCGCCAGCACCGCGAGTCCCGTCACCCCCGCGGCGGCGGTGCAGACCACCGTCGTCACGGTCACCGGGTCGAGGCCCGCGGTCACGACCGAGCCGGTCACGATGTAGACCGAGTAGATCACCGCGGCGCCGACGCCCAGGGCGAATGCCGAGAGGTCGGCCGGTGCCTCCACCGACGACCAACGCCGTGCCGACCAGCGACGTGAGCAGCGCGATCACGACGACGACCGTGGGTCGCTCGCGCAGGAAGACGGCGGCCAGCACGGTCACGAACGCCGGGTAGAGGTACAGCAGCAGCGCCACGAGACTCGCGTCGGCGTGCTCGAGCGCGACGAAGTAGCAGGTCGCCTGACCCACGTACCCGACGCCGCCCATCACCGCGACCGGCCAGATCCGCCGCCAGGGAGGCAGACCGACGCCGCGGACGCCGAGCACGACGGCGAGCAGCGCCGCCGCGATCGCGAACCGCACGAGGACGAGCGGCATCGTGTCGACGCCGTCCTGCTGCGCCCACCGCCCGAACAGCGCCATCGAGCCGAACCCGGCGGCGGACGCGAGCACCAGCAGCGCGCCGCGCCCCCGCACGGGCATCAGTGGAAGAAGTGCCGCGTGCCGGTGAAGTACATCGTGACGCCGGCCGCCTTGGCGGCCTCGATCGTCTCGTCGTCACGGACCGAGCCACCCGGCTGCACGATCGCGCGCACGCCGGCCTCGATGAGGATCCCGGGACCGTCGGCGAACGGGAAGAACGCGTCGGACGCCGCGACCGAACCGGTCGCCCTCTCGTCGCCGGCACGCTCCACCGCCAGGCGGCACGAGTCGACCCGGTTGACTTGCCCCATGCCGATGCCCACCGACGCGCCGTCCTTGGCCAGCAGGATCGCGTTGGACTTGACCGCGCGGCACGCCTTCCACGCGAACGCCAGGTCGGCCAGCGTGGCCGCGTCGGCCGCCTCGCCGGCCGCGAGGGTCCACGCCGACGGGTCGTCGCCGCCGTTCTCCACGTCACCGTCGTGGCCCGCGTCGACGCGGTCGGTCTGCTGCAGGAGGACGCCGCCGCTGACCGGGCGCAGCTCGACACCGCCGTCGCCGGGCAGGTCGGCCCGGAGGATGCGGATGTTCTTCTTGCCCTGCAGCACCTCGACGGCACCGGGCTCGTAGTCGGGCGCCACGATGACCTCGGTGAACACCTCGGCCACCTGCTGAGCCATCGCGACCGAGACGGGACGGTTCGCGGCGATGACGCCACCGAACGCCGACACGGGATCGCACGCGTGCGCCCGCGCGTGGGCCTCCGCGATGTCGGACCCGATCGCGATCCCGCAGGGGTTGGCGTGCTTGATGATGGCGACGGCCGGACCGTCGAAGTCCGCCGCGGCGCGGCGGGCCGCGTCGGTGTCGACGTAGTTGTTGTACGACATCTCCTTGCCGTGCAGCTGTTCGGCGGCGGCCAGGCCCGTGCCGGAGCCGTCGGAGTAGATCGCCGCCCCCTGGTGGGGGTTCTCTCCGTACCGCAGCACGGCCGACCGCTCCCAGGTCGCGCCCAGGAAGTCGGGCCACTGGTCGCCTGCGGGGTCGGGCGCGTACGACGACGCGAACCACGAGGCCACCGCGACGTCGTACGCCGCGGTGTGCGCGAACGCGCGCGCCGCGAGCCGCTTGCGCTGCTCGAGGGTGAAGCCGCCGTCGGCCAGTGCGGCCCGGACGTCGGCGTAGGAGTCAGGTGACACCACGACCGCGACGCTCGGGTGGTTCTTGGCCGCCGCCCGGACCATCGACGGGCCGCCGATGTCGATCTGCTCGACGCACTCGTCGACACCGGCGCCCGAGGCGACCGTCTGCGTGAAGGGGTACAGGTTCACCACGACGAGCTCGAAGGCCGCAATGCCGTGCTCATCGAGCTGGCGGGCGTGGGCATCCTTGCGCAGATCGGCGAGCAGGCCCCCGT
>JALRKU010000096.1 GCA_023254755.1 Aeromicrobium sp.
CTCCGGAGACCAGGACGACGCGGTCGTCGAGGCTGCCCATCAGACGGTCCCGTCCGTGCGACGCCGCGCGGCGTAGGCGCCGAGCGCCTGGCCCACCTGGTCGACGTCGCGGCCCGCGGCGAGCGCCTGCTCGACGATCTCCGCCTGCGACAGCGGGGTCATGCCGTCGACCGGCTGGTCGAGGTCGAGGTTGGTCGGGAACGGGTAGCCCTCCGCGACCGACGCGACCACGCGACGCAGGGCGGCGTCGGACCAGCCGGCCGTCCGGCGCTCCAGCAGCGTCGGGTAGACCGCCGTCGTGGCACGGGCCCGGTCGACGGCCTCCATGGCACGCCCGAACGCCGACGAGACCTGCAGCAGGTTCGCGACGCGCTGCACGTCGGCCGAGACGTTGCTGCCCGCCCCGTGCAGCAGGGCCGGGTTGAAGAACACGGCGTCACCCTTCTCCAGCGGCAGCTGCACGTGGTGGTCGGCGAAGTAGTCGCGCACGTCGTCGCGACGGTAGGCGAGGTAGCCGGGTCCGTACTTCTGCGAGTGCGGCAGGTACAGCGTGGGGCCGCTCTCGACCGGCATGTCGGAGTGCGCGACGGCGCCCTGCAGGGTCAGCACGGGCGACAGCAGGTGGACGTGCGCGGGGTACTGCGCCGTGACCTCGTCCTCCAGGAAGCCGAGGTGGTAGTCGCGGTGCGGGTCCTGCGCGACGCCCCCGGGCCGGACCACGTTGACCTGCGAGGTCATCTGGTAGCCGGGGCCCAGCCAGGCGCGCGAGGCCAGCGCGATCATGTCGTTGGCGTAGTAGTCGACGAACGTGGCCGGGTCGCGCAGTGCGGACTTCTCCAGCGCGTTCCACACCCGACTGTTGGCGCCGGGCTTCGCGAAGTGGTCGCCCTTCGCGCCGCCGGCCTCCTCCTCGGCGATGATCGCGTCGAACACCGCGGTCATGCGGTCGACGACCGACAGGTCCGTGAAGGCGCCCTTGAGCACCACGACGCCCGGTCCCTCGGACCACGCCCGCACCAGCTCGGCCTCGACCTCGAGACGTCCCTCCTCCGTCGCGACCGCGGCGCGGAGCACCGACGAGTCGTAGACCAGGACGTTCTGCTCGACGGCGTCGGCGTGCGGGTAGTCCTCGAGTCGAGTGCGCTCGGCGACCAGTGCGGCGAAGTCCTCGACCCGGCAGTCGTCGGGGCCGAAGCGGGCCGGGGTGCGGGCGCCGGACGGCGTGGGCATCGTCGCGGTCATGATGTCTCCTCGTGAGTCGTTCTCGGTGCTCTCGACGCTAGTCACCTGATACCGTCACCGACACCCCGAGAAGACCTCAGAAAGACCTCATCGTGACGCAGCCCACCCGGCCCCCGTTCCGCATCCGCGAGATCGCGCAGCAGTCCGGGCTGAGCCAGGCGACCGTCGACCGGGCCCTGCACCGACGAGCCGGTGTGCGCCCGAGCACGATCGCCGAGGTCGAGCGTGCGATCGGCGAGCTGGAGCGACAGCGCGACCAGCTGGCCGTCGTCGGGCGCACCTTCCTCGTCGACCTGGTGATGCAGGCGCCTCACCGGTTCTCCTCGGCCGTCCGCGCCGCGCTCGAGGCCGAGCTGCCGCTGCTGCGACCGGCCGTCATCCGGTCACGGTTCCACCTGAGCGAGGAGTCGTCGCCGACCGACGTGGTCGCCGTGCTGGACCGGCTGACGGGCTCGCACGGCGTCATCCTGAAGGCACCTGACGACCCTCGCGTGGTCGAGGCGGTCGACCGGCTCGCCGCGTCGGGGGTCCCGGTGGTGACGATCGCGACCGACGTGCCGATGAGCCGGCGCGTCGCGTACGTCGGCATCGACAACCGCGCGGCCGGCGCGACCGCCGCGTACCTCGTGTCGCGGTGGGCCGGCACCGCCGGGACCGTGCTCGTGACGCTCTCGACGTCGACCTTCCGGGGCGAGGAGGAGCGCGAGATGGGTTTCCGGGCCACGCTGCGCTCACTCGCCGCCGGTCGCGACGTGCGCGTCGTGACGGACACCGACGGCCAGGACGCCACGATGCGCGCCGCGGTGCTCGCCGCCGTGTCGGACGACGCCGCGATCGACGCCGTGTACTCGATCGGCGGCGGCAACGCCGGCACGCTGGCCGCCTTCGACGCGGCCGGCCGTTCGCCCACCGTCTTCGTCGCCCACGACCTCGACGGCGACAACCGGGCGCTGCTGCGCTCGGGTCGCCTCGACGCCGTGCTGCACCACGACCTGCGCGACGACATGCGCCGCGCGTGCCGCGTGATCCTGCAGGCCCACCACGCCATCCCGGGCCCCATCACGTCGCTGCCGTCCCAGATCCAGGTGGTCACGCCCTACAACGAGCCGTCCGGATTCCGGGTGTGAGAGGTGGGTGGGTCGGTGAGACAGCGACCTGTCACCGCGTGGGACGGTGAGACAGCGACCTGTCACCCAGCCGGAACGGTCGCTCACCCACCGCTCGCCTCCGCCGACCAGCCGTCGTTCCCACCACCGACTTCCTGGCTCGCACCGCGACTCCACGGTGGTGACAAAGGCTTCGGAGGCAGTGCGTGGTCGACCCTCGTGGCCAGCTGTGGTCGAGCGGTGGGTGTGCGACCGATCAGCCAGCCCGACGGGTCGCTGAGACACCGCCACCCGACCCGAAACGTCGGTGAGCCACCGCCACGCGACGAAAGGTCGCTGTCTCACCGCCCACCCCAGCTAGACCGTGAAGGCGGCGCGGAAGGCGTCGAGGGCGCGGTCGGAGCCCTCGACCGAGGGGTCGGAGGCGAAGGCCTCCATCGCGACGGTCCCGTCGTACCCGGCGTCGGCCAGGACGCGGGCCAGGAACGGCCAGCTCACCTCACCCGTGCCGGGCTCGCAGCGACCGGGCACGTCGGCGACCTGGACCTCCCCGATCCAGGGCGCGGCGCGGCGGATCAGCTCCGCGAGGTTCCCCTCGCCGATCTGCGCGTGGTACAGGTCCAGGTTCAGCTTCAGGGCCGGGCTGCCGACGGCCTGGACCAGCGCGAGGCAGTCGGCCGCCTTCGCGAACGGCGTGCCGGGGTGGTCGACCTCGGTGTTGAGGTTCTCCAGCACGAACGTGACGTCGTGCCGCTCCCCCAGCTCGGCGATCCGTCGAAGCGTCCGCTCGGCCCGCAGCCACATGTCGCCCGTGACGACCTCGACCGGCTCGACGGGGAGCCCGCCCTCGCCGAGTCCGGTGCCGTGCAGGTTCAGCCGATCAACGCCCAACCGCTTGCCCACCCGTGCAGTTTCAAGCGCCGACTTGAGCAGCATGTCCGAGCCATCATCGTCGGCCAAACGGCCTTCGACAT
>JALRKU010000160.1 GCA_023254755.1 Aeromicrobium sp.
CGGGCGGCTACGCCGACCTGCGGCAGATGCACTCGTGGAACACCGACTTCGTGCGGAACAGCCCCGTCGGCGACCGCTACCAGCGCCTGGTCGGTGAGATCGACAAGGCGCTCGCGTTCATGGACGCGATCGGCGTCGACCCCGACGAGTTCCACACCGTCGACTTCTACTCCTCGCACGAGGCCCTGATCCTCGAGTACGAGCACTCGCTGACCCGCATCGACCAGCGCACCTCGCTGCCGTACGACGTGTCGGGCCACTTCGTCTGGATCGGCGAGCGCACCCGCCAGCTCGACGGCGCCCACCTGGAGCTGCTGAGCCGCATCGCCAACCCCGTCGGCGTCAAGCTCGGCCCCACCAGCACGGCCGACGACGCCATCGCGCTGTACGAGAAGCTCAACCCCGAGCACACGCCCGGCAAGGTCTCGTTCATCACCCGCTTCGGCGCGGCCAAGATCCGTGACGGCCTGCCGAACCTCATCGAGAAGGTCACGGCGGCGGGGCTCGAGGTCGCGTGGATCTGCGACCCGATGCACGGCAACACGTTCGAGGCCAGCACGGGCTACAAGACCCGCGAGTTCGACGACGTCATCGACGAGGTCCGTGGCTTCTTCGAGGTGCACCGCTCGCTGGGCACCTGGCCCGGTGGTCTGCACGTCGAGCTCACCGGCGACGACGTCACCGAGTGCCTCGGCGGCGGCATGCGCGTCTCGGCCGAGGACCTCGCGACCCGCTACGAGACCTTGTGCGACCCGCGTCTGAACCGCGCGCAGTCCCTCGAGCTGGCCTTCCTGACCGCGGAGATGCTCGCCGACCGGTGAGGTCGCTGACCTACGTCGAGGTCGGGGCGAGCGCCGACGATCACCTGCCGGCCGGGTATCACCACCTGCGGATCAGGCGGCGCGTCGGATCGGGCCGAGAGGTGTTCGAACGGGTCGGCGACGCGATCTGGGGCTTCGAGCTCCAGTCGGGCGCGGGGGTCCGGCTCGTCGACGGCCATCGGCCCGCAAGGGTCGGCGACGACGTCCACTTCTCGTACCTCGGGCTCGCCGTGCCGTGCAGGATCGTGGACGTCGAGGACTCCGCGGAGCGACGTGGGTTCGCCTACGGGACACTGGCTGGTCACCCCGCATCCGGTGAGGAACGGTTCGTCGCCGTCCTCCACCCGGACGGCGCGGTCGACGTCGAGATCGTGGCGTTCTCCCGCCCGAGCCGGTGGTTCACCCGACTCGGTGTGCCCGTGAGCCGATGGGCACAGCGACGGATCGCGGCGAGGTACCTCGCCGCGGCCGCGGCGGTGGCGTCGGGTCGCTGAGTCCGCGGGTGCGGAGCGTCAGCGCTCGGGCTGGACCCGCAGGGTGAGCAGGGTGGTGGCCAGGGAGTCGTACTGTCCGACCAGCATCAGCAGCTCGATGCACTCCGCCTCGTCGAGCTCGGCGGCCAGGCGCGCCCACAGGGCGTCGTCGACGCCACGCGTGGTCACCAGCGACGTCGCGACCTCGAGCAGCACGCGCTGACGATCGGTCCAGCCGCTCCACCCGGCGTCGCCGGCGTGGTCGATCTGCGCGGGGGTGAGGCCGGCGCGGCGACCGATCCGCTCGTGGTGGTTGCGCTCGTACTCGCACGACCGCAGGGTCGCGACGTGCAGGATGACCAGCTCGGACTCGTGGCGGGGGAGGCGGCCGCCGGGCATGAGCTTGCCGCTGAAGTGCAGCCACCCGCGGAACAGACCGCGCTGTCGGCCGAGCGTCGTGAAGATGTTCGGAGCGGGGCCACCCACGACCCGTCCGGCCAGCCGGGAGATGCCCCAGTTGACCACGCCGAGCTCGCGGACGCCTCCGGGCGGGATGCGGGGCTGGTCGTCGGTCACGCGCCGCAGTCTAGGGCGTCGTGCTGCCGGCGGAAGGGCGTCAGAAGCCGATGAGCCGCACGGTCGAGCCGCGCTTGACCTTCTCGCCGCGGCCAGGACTCTGCGCCTGCACCGTGAAATTGCCCGGCCCGAACGCCTGCACCTCGAACCCGCGGTCGCGCAGGATCCGGGTCGCCTGGTTGCGGGTCTTGCCGGTGACGTCGGGGACCGTGACGACGTCCGGACCCTTGCTCACGACGAAGCTAATGGTGTCGCCCTTGTACCCGGTGCCCTTGTTCGGGTCCTGGCTGATGACGAGCCCCTTGGCCACGTCGTCGCTGAACTTCTCCGTGACGTCCACCTCGAACCCGGCCTTGTCGGCCGACGCGCGGGCGTCGGCGTAGGGCTTGCCGGTGAAGTCCTTGATCGCGATGGGGCGCTTGCCACGACTGACGTACAGGTCGATCGTGGTCCCGCGCTTGAGATCCTGGTCGGCGGTGATGGACACCGCGCCGATGACGCGCCCCTTGGCGACCGTCTCGCTGTACTTCGGCTGGCTCTCGCCCACCACGAGGTCGACGAGGCCGAGCGCCGCCGTGGCCTCCTTCATCGACATGCCCTTGAGGTCGTCGGGCAGCCGGACCCGGTCCTTGCCCTTGGAGACGATCGCCCTGATCGTGCCGCCCGGGAGGATCCGGTCACCCGGACCGGGGCTGGTCGACATGACCAGGCCTGCCGCCACGGTCTCGGAGTAGCGTCGCTCGGACACCTTGAGCGTGAAGCCTGCCGACTTCGCCTCCTGGACGGCCTCGGTCTCGGCGCTGCCGACCAGCGACGGGGTGTCGGTGTAGCGGCCGTCGGCGAACCACCAGCCCAGGAGACCGACGAGCAGCGCCGCGACGACCGCGCCGATCAGCAGGAACCGCCCGCGACGCGACGGCGCGTTCTCCTCGCGCATGGCGCGGTAGTCCTCGACCGCCATCGGCGGGTGCAGACCCGTGGCGATGCGCGAGTCGGCAGCCGGCTCGGGCGCGTCGGTGTCGGCGTCCCAGGCCACGGTGTGCTCGGGGACCATCACGACCGACGCCGCGACGGGAGCGTCGTCGGCGATGGCCTCGGTGGCCTCGGTCGCGGCCGGATCGGTCGTGTCGACGGCCACGGTCTCGTCGGACTGCCCGGCACCGGCACCGGGCGCCGCAGAGGTCCGGGTGGGCGGCGCACCGGGGACTCCGGGACGCGGCAGCAGGTCGGCGACGAGGTCCGCGTCGGAGGCGAGGCCCGCCTCGAGGGCGCGCTTGACCGATCGGACCTGCTGGAGCAGCACGCGGGCGTCGGTCGACCGCTGGTCCCGGTCGCGGACCGTCGCCCGGGCGACGAGCGCGTCGACGTAGTCGGGCACGCCGGCGACCTGCTCCGACGGTGCCGCGATGTCCTCGTGCACGTGCTTGTAGGCGACCTGGATGGGTGACTCGCCGGTGTGCGGCTTCACCCCGGTGAGCATCTCGTACATCATCGCGCCGACCGCGTACACGTCGGACCGTGCGTCGGCGCCGTCGTGCAGGACGATCTCCGGCGCGAGGTACGACACCGTGCCGATCAGGGTGCCGCCCGTCGCGGTGGTCGCCGCGCTGACGGCGCGAGCCAGACCGAAGTCGGCCACCTTCACGTCGCCGTCGGGGGTGATGAGGACGTTCTCGGGCTTGACGTCGCGGTGGATGATCTTGGCCGTGTGGGCGGCCGACAGCGCGACCAGCA
>JALRKU010000254.1 GCA_023254755.1 Aeromicrobium sp.
GTGGCCCGGCGCCACGGCGCCTCGAGGTCGATCTCGGACCCGTCGCGCCCCGGCACGACGGTCTTGCCGACGGCCCGCGCCGCGTTGACCACGAGGTCACGCGTGAGCTCGGCCATCGTGTCGTAGGAGCCGTACGCCTCGTAGACCTCGAGCATCATGAACTCGGGGTTGTGCGAGTTGTCGACGCCCTCGTTGCGGAAGGTCTTGCCGATCTCGTAGATCCGGTCGATGCCGCCGACGAGGCCCTTCTTGAGGTCGAGCTCGAGCGCGATGCGCAGCAGCATGTCCTCGTCGAACGCGTTGGTGTGGGTCGTGAAGGGGCGCGCCGCGGCGCCGCCGTTGGTGTGCTGGAGCACGGGCGTCTCGACCTCGACATAGTCGCGCTCGTCGAGCGTGCGGCGCAGCGACTGCAGCACCTTGGCCTTGACCCGCACGGTCTCGCGGGCCTCGGGCCGGACGATGAGGTCGACGTAGCGCATCCGAGCCCGTGCCTCGTCGGACAGCGGCTTGTGCTCGTTGGGCAGCGGACGCAGCGTCTTGGCGGCCAGCTGCCAGGACGACGCGAGGATGCTCAGCTCGCCACGGCGGGACGTGATGACCTCACCCGTGACGGCGAGGTGGTCGCCGATGTCGACGAGCTGCTTGAACTGCTCCAGGGACTCCTGGCCGACGCCGTCGAGCGAGATCATCGCCTGCAGCCCGGTGCCGTCGCCCTCGCGGAGCGCGACGAACACCAGCTTGCCCTGCCCACGGCGGAAGATGACGCGCCCGGCGACCGTGACGACCTCGCCCGAGTGGTGGTCGGGTCCGAGCGCCTCGGCGTCGTGGGCCTCGACGACCTGACGCAGCGTGTGGGTGCGGCCGACGACCACGGGATAGGGGTCGCCACCGGCGTCGACCAGCTGCTGCCGCTTGCCGCGACGCACCCGCATCTGCTCGGGCAGGTCGTCCTCGGGAGCGGGGCTGGTGGCGGCGTCGTTCACAGCACGTCACTGTAGTCGGCGGGACCGCTGCAGGTTCAGCCGCCGCCGGCCGGCGACTCAGGCGTCGACGTTGCGCTCGTGGACGAGGCGCAGGCCCGTGAGGGTCAGCCAGGGATCGCGGGTCGTGATCGTGTCGCACTGCTCGATCACGTGCTCGGAGTACGAGCCGGTCGCGATGACGGTGACGTGGTCCGGATCAGCGTCGAGCGACTCGACGATGCGCTCGACCATCCCGTCGACCAGGCCGGCGAAGCCGAAGACGGCGCCTGACTGGATGGCCTCCACGGTGTTCTTGCCGATGACGTCGCGCGGGGTGGCGAGCTCGACGCTGCGCAGCTGGGCCCCGCGGCGCGCCAGGGTCTCCAGGGAGACCTCGACGCCCGGCGCGATCGCCCCGCCGATGTAGCGGTTCCGCTCGTCCACGACGTCGAAGATGGTGGCCGTGCCGTTCATGTCGACGACGATCGCCGGACCGCCGTACACCTCGGCCGCGGCGAGGGCGTTGACGATGCGGTCGGCGCCGACCTCGCGCGGGTTGTCGGTGTGGATCGGCACGCCGGTGCGCACGCCCGGCCCGACGATCGCGACCGGCACGTCGGCGTAGTAGCGCTCCTGCAGGGCGCGCAGCTCGACCAGGATCGCCGGCACGGTGCAGCACAGGCTGACCGCCTCGACGTCGCGCAGCCCTGTGGTGCGGACCAGGCCGGTGAGCAGCAGCTGCCACTCGTCGGCTGTGCGCCGGTCGTCGGACGACACCTGCCAGTGCGCGATGAGCTCCTGGCCCTCGAACGCCCCGATCGTCGTGACGCTGTTGCTGACGTCGAGGCAGAGCAGGGTCACGGTCGGGCGACCAGCGGGTTGTCGACGACGTCCTTCAGGCCTCCGCGCGAGATGGTGTCGCCACGGACCAGGCCCGAGCCGGGCAGCGCCTCGGCCGGGTCGTCGCCCGTGCCGATGATGCGGTTCTCGGAGTCGACGAACACGACGTTCGGCTTGAACTCGCGGGCCTCCGCGTCCTCCATCTGGCCGTAGCCGATGAGGATCACCAGGTCGCCCGGGTGCACGAGGCGGGCCGCGGCGCCGTTGATGCCGATGAC
Organism: Aeromicrobium sp.; assembly: GCA_023254755.1. Taxonomy (GTDB): domain Bacteria; phylum Actinomycetota; class Actinomycetes; order Propionibacteriales; family Nocardioidaceae; genus Aeromicrobium. The sequence goes on from JALRKU010000254.1 coordinate 2,081, forward strand.
GCCCGAGCCGCGCTCGCCCGCGATCGTGTAGGTCTCGAGCCGCGCCCCGTTGTCGATGTCGACGATGTGGACGAGCTCGCCCGGCAGCAGG
>JALRKU010000178.1 GCA_023254755.1 Aeromicrobium sp.
CGTCATTCGGCTGGACATGCAGCTCGTCAAAGACAACCGTTGACGGGTTCAAACCCTGCTGCAACTTTGCGTCGCTCGATAGCACACGATAGATCGCACCAGTCGAAGGCACCTCAACAACATCGCGATACACCTTGCACACACCCGACAACGCAGGCGACTGAGTGATCTGCCACTTCGCCTCATTGAACACAACCCGCGCCTGTTGTCTGTCACCCGCCGCCGAATAAACCTCGGCACCAGGCTCACCCTCAATCAAACCATAGAGCGCAATCACCGAACCGAGAAGCGACTTGCCATTCTTACGACCAAGACCAATCAGACTGCGACGGTACCTCAGCAGACCATCATCGCGACGCTCATAGAGTGCGTCAAGCAGCCCTCCTGCCCCGTCGGGTCGTCGGTCGACGAGGCACGGTCCACGGTCGCCGACCTGCTCGACGACCTCGACGGGTCGCCGCTGGAGGTGGGCGACCGGCAGCTCACGCAGGGCAACGCGTTCTACGGCATCGCGGTCACCCTCTACAGCAGGCAGACGTGGGACTACCTGTCGCAGGGCCTGCAGGCCGCTCTCGAGGGTGACGGGACGGTGCTGCTCGCGCTGTCCGACGCCTACTTCGGCCGTGAGGCCGACGGCTCGTACCAGGGCAACATCGGCGAGGTCATCTACGCCGTGAACTGCCTCGACGTGGCCGAGCGACCCTCCCTCGCCCAGGTCGAGAAGCGACTGCCCCAGTTCGAGAAGGCGTCACCGGTGTTCGGCAGGGCACTCGGCTGGGGCGTGCTGGCGTGCACCGACTGGCCGCTCACGTCGTCGACTCCGCAGGGCGAGGTGGACGCCGAGGGCGCCCCGCCGATCGTCGTCATCGGCACGACGCGCGACCCCGCCACGCCGTACGAGTGGGCCCGCAGTCTCGCCGACCAGCTGGGCACCGGGGTTCTGGTGTCCCGCGACGGCGACGGCCACACCGCCTACGCGTCGGGCAACGACTGCATCGACGACCTCGTCGACACCTTCTTCACGAAGGGCACCGTCCCCCGCGACGGCACGGAGTGCCCGGCCGAGTAGTCCGCGGTGCTGGGCTCGTCGTCCGAGCCGAGCCGAGCCGAGCCGAGCCGACCCGGGCAGGAGCGTGAGCGGGGCGACCGGGGCTACCTGCCCAGGATCGCGCCGATGATCGAGCCGAGATCGGGGGTCTGAGCCTTCGACTCCGCCTCCTTGCGCTCGGCCTGCACCTGGTCCTTGACGACGCCCGGATCGGCCGAGCCGCCCGACACCACCTTCTTGGCCAGGAACGCCATGACGATCGGAGCGACGACCTTGAGGATCTTCTGCACCGTGGCGGGATCGAGCCCGGCCTTCTGGGCGATGGCGTCGGAGACCTGCGGCGTCGACCCGCCGAGCACGTGCTCGAGGATCGAGCCGCCCAGTCCACCACCGAGCAGCGAGCCGAGGTCGCCGAGCGGATTGGCCTCGGCGTGGTCGCCGAGCGCGCTGGCGAGCGACGCGGCGCCGTCGTCGGTCTGCGCGTTGTGCGCCATGCCACCGAGCACGGCGGGCAGCGAGTCCTTGACGACCGACCGGACCTGGTCGGTGTCGAGGCCGAGCTGGCCGGCGATGTCGGTGATCGGACCGGAGTCGAGGGCGGCGAGGATGTCGTCGGTGAGGGCCATGCCCTGAATCTAGGGCCAGCGACACGTCGGTCGCCAGGGCCGCCCGCAGCCGCTTGGCGCGCCGGCGATCAGCCGCGGATGGCCTCGTGGTGACGGATGACCTCGTCGATGATGAAGGTGAGGAACTTCTCGGCGAACGCGGGGTCGAGGTCGGCCTGCTGGGCCAGCTCGCGCAGGCGGGCGATCTGGCGCGCCTCCCGCTCCGGATCGGCCGGCGGGAGGTCGTGCTCGGCCTTGAGCCGTCCGACACGCTGCGTGTACTTGAACCGCTCGGCCAGCACGTGCACGAGCGCCGCGTCGATGTTGTCGATGCTCGAGCGGATCTGCTCCAGCTCGGCGTGCACGTCGTCGGTCACGCTCACATCGTAGGGGCCACGAGGTGACCCGGACCTCACACGGGGGCGGGGGTGGACCCCTCGGCGGCTCGGCGCGCCCGCAGGCGCTCCACGACCGACGGTTCGGGTGCGTCGCCCCGGCGGATCCGCACGGTGTCGACGAGGGTGCCGGCCGCGACCCCGTTGACCGGGATCCACAGCGGCAGCGTCATGAAGGCCAGCAGGACGAGCAGCTCGTACATGGCGGTCCTTCCGAGGGAGTCCCTGCAGTCAACGCCGCTCGGGTGGCGACTGCTTGGCCCGTCAGGACGGAGTCGGCCGTCCCGTTCGTGCGCCGAGGCCAAGGGAGGCCAGCGCCGACTCCGCCGCGTGGAAGCCGCCCATGCCGTGCACGCCGGCGCCGGGAGGCGTGGCGGCCGAGCACAGGAACAGGCCGGGCCCGAGCAGGTACGGGTCGGTCCCGGCGCGGGGACGGAACACGATCTGTCGCGCGGTGTTGGCACCTGCGCTGATGTCGCCGCCGACGTAGTTGGCGTTGT
>JALRKU010000322.1 GCA_023254755.1 Aeromicrobium sp.
CTCTGCACCGTGCTGATCATCATCTGCTGCATCATCTGGGCGTGCTCGGGCGTGAGCGCGGTGCTGTACTCCTCGCCGTCACCCGCGTCGTCGAGCACGCGCAGGCTGGGGTCGCGCACGGTCTGCACCACGTACGGCGTCATCACGACGCCGTCGTTGGCGATGCCGGCGGCGACCATCGCCATCTGCAGCGGGGTCGCCGCGACCTCGAACTGGCCGATGCCCGACTGTGCGAGCTGGGGCGCCTCGAGATCGGTGTCGGGCGTGGTGAACCGGCTGGGGCTCATGCCGAGCTCGGCGAGGGGATCGGTGCCGAAGCCGAACTTCTCGGCCTGTGCCTCGAGGTCCCCCTGACCGACCTTGCCGGCGATGTCGCCGAACGACACGTTGCACGACACGGCCAGCGCCTGGGCGAACGTGATGGTGCTGCCGCCGCAGTTCGAGCCGTTCTCGTTGACGAGCCGGTAGTCGATGCCGGGGAAGCCCAGCGACGAGCCGGCCTTGACCTTGTCCGACGGACCGTCGACGACACCCTTCTCCAGCGCCGCGGCCGCCGTGACCAGCTTGAAGGTCGAGCCCGGCGGCAGGATCTGCTGGGTCGCGCGGTTGAGCAGCGGCTGGTCCTCGTCGTCGGTGAGCTTCTCCATCGAGCGCTGGACCTTCGTGAAGTCGTGGCTCGCGAGGGCGTTGGGGTCGTACGACGGCTGGCTGACCATCGCCAGGATCTCGCCGGTCTGCGGGTCGATCGCCGCCACGGCGCCCTTGGTGTTCTTGCCGAGCGCGGCGAGGCCCTCGCCGGCGGTCTTCTGGGCGAGGGGATCGATCGTCAGCTCGACCGAGCCGCCTGCGGCCTGCTTGTTCGACAGCAGGTCGACGACCCGGTTGACGAACAGCCGGTCGTCGTCGCCGGAGAGGATGTCGTTCTCGGAGTTCTCGAGCGCCTTGCGGCCGTACACGTACGAGAAGTAGCCGGTGATCGGCGCGTAGAGCGGTCCGTCGGGGTACTCGCGCTGGTACTTGTACTGGTCCTTGCTCTCCTTGCTGACCGCGACGGGGTCGCCGTCGACCAGGATCGGGCCACGGTCGCGCGAGAACTGCTCGTTGATGACCCGCTTGTTGTTGGTCTTGGCGTTGAGGTCGTCGGCCTGCACGAACTGCACGAAGTTGACGTTGGCGAGCAGCGCGAGGAACAGCACGAGGCAGGCCACGGCCAGGTTGCGGATGGGCTTGTTCACGCGACGCCTCCCGCGGGGAGCTTGACCACCTGGGTCTCGTCGTCGCTCTGGATCGCCGAGATCTCGGGGGCGGGCCGCCGGGTCTGGTCGCTGATGCGCAGCAGGAGGGCGATGATCGCCCAGTTCATGACGATCGACGAACCGCCCTGTGCGAGGAACGGCGTGGTGAGGCCGGTCAGCGGGATGAGGCGGGTGACGCCACCGACGACGACGAACACCTGCAGGGCGAAGGAGACCGCGAGGCCGGCGGCGAGCAGCTTGCCGAACGCGTCGCGGCACGTCAGCGCGATGCGCAGGCCGCGCTCGGTGATCAGCCCGTAGATCAGCAGGATCGCCATCAGGCCGGTGAGGCCGAGCTCCTCGCCCATCGCGCCGATGATGAAGTCGGAGAACGAGAACGGCGTGAGCTCAGGGCTGCCCTGTCCGAGTCCCTGGCCCAGCACGCCGCCGTGCGCCAGCCCGAACAGCGAGCTGATCAGCTGGCCGTTGGCGTCGGGATCGCCGAACGGGTCGAGCCAGGCGTCGAAGCGTGCGCGGACGTGGCCGAAGGCCAGGTAGCCGAAGTAGGCACCGCTGACGAACAGCACGCCGCCGACCACGAGCCAGCCGGGTCGCTCGGTCGCGATGTAGAGCATCACGACGAACAGGCCGAAGAACAGCAGCGAGGAGCCGAGGTCGCGCTGGAACACCAGGATGCCGACGCTGATGAGCCAGCCCGCGAGGATCGGGCCGAGGTCGCGCCCGCGCGGCAGGTCGACACCCAGCACGCGTCGCCCGGCGAGGGCGAGGGCGTCCTTGTGCCGCACCAGGTAGCCGGCGAAGAAGACCGCCAGGCAGATCTTGGCGGCCTCTCCGGGCTGGAAGCTGAACGGTCCGATGGAGATCCAGATCTGGGCGCCGCGCACCCGGGAGCCGATGAGCGGCATGAGGGGCATGAGCAGCAGCACGATGGCGGCGAGGCCCGCCGAGTAGGTGAAGCGCTGCAGCATGCGGTGGTCGGTGACGACGAACAGCACGACGCAGAACGCCAGCAGCCCGATCGCGGTCCACATCAGCTGTGCGTCGGCCAGCGGCGAGTAGTTGCCCCCGAGGCAGAAGCCGGGGCAGTCCTGGTCGATGCGGTAGATCATCGCCAGACCGAGCCCGTTGAGCGCGATGACCAGGGGCAGCAGCACCGGGTCGGCGTAGGGGACGAGCCGCCGCACGACGACGGTCGTGGCGGCAGCGACGAGGATGAGCGCGCCGGCCAGCTTGAACGTGTCGGCCGGGATCGACCCGGACGTGCCGAGGCCGACGGCCGCGTAGGCGAAGATCGCGATGCCGACCGCCATCGCGGTCAGCACCAGCTCGGCGCCGCGTCGCTTGCGCGGCACCCAGGTCGACGTGCTCGAGGCGGGCATCAGGACCTCGACGACGCCGACGACGACGGCTCGGGGGCGCCGGACGTCTTCTTCGTGGGGGTGGGTGACGGGGACGGCGTGGGCTCGACGAGGTCGCCGAGTCCCGTGACGATCTGCTCGGCGTCGGCCCGGCTCTCGGCCGGGATGCCGTCCTCCAGCTGGTCGCGGCTGTACTCGGGCAGGGTGTCGACGGCGACCTCGGTGACCTCGGTGACTGAGCTCAGGCTCACGCCGGGCAAGTCGACGTCGACGCCGCGGAAGATGGCGACCTGGTTGCCGTCGGTGCCGACGTAGTACTGCGTCTGGGTCCAGCGGTAGGCGCCGTAGCCGGCTCCCGCGAGCACCAGGAGCACGACCAGCAGTCCGAGTCCGATGCGGACGCGCCGGCGACGCCCCGGCGGACGCGAGGCGTAGCGCAGCTCCTCCTCGTCGAGGTCCGGCGGCGGGGCTGCGGTGACCGCCTGCTCGGTGGGGGGCCGCGGCTGCTCGGCGGCTGCACCGACCAGCTGGGGTCGTCCGTCGGCCGACGAGAGGTCGGGGTCGACGGGGGCGTCGGCGTCGAGGAACTCGGCGATGACGACGGTGACGTTGTCGACGCCACCCGCCTCGAGCGCGAGGCCCACCAGCTCGGTGGCGGCGAGGTCGATGGAGTCGGCCCGCAGGGCCTGCTCGATGTGGTCGTCGGTGACCATGTCGGACAGTCCGTCGCTGCACAGCAGGTACCGGTCGCCCGCCTGCGGCTGGATCCAGCTGAGGTCGGCGGCGTTGTCGTCGCGGCCCAGCAGAGCGCGCAGCAGCAGCGACCGGTGCGGGTGCGTCCGGGCCTCGGCCGGCGTGAGGCGTCCTTCGTCGACGAGGCTCTGCACGAACGTGTGGTCGGCGCTGATCTGGGTGAGGTGGTTCTCGCGCAGGCGATACGTGCGGGAGTCGCCGAGATGGGCGACGGCCAGCTTCTCGCCGTCCCAGAGCATCGCCTCGATCGTGGTGCCCATGCCCTCCACGGACGGGTCCTCGCGGATGAGGTCGCCGAGGCGGGTGTTGGCGGTGCGGACCGTCTGCTCCAGCGCCGTGAGGGCGTCGGTGTCGAGCTCGCGGTCGAGCGTGCGCAGCGTGTTCATGGCGGTCGACGACGCGAGGTCGCCGGCTGCTGCGCCGCCCATGCCGTCGGCGATCGCGAGGAGGCGTGGGCTGGCGTAGCCGGAGTCCTCGTTGTTGGAGCGGCGCAGGCCGACGTCGGTGAGGGCGACGTAGCGGTAGGTGAGTGCGGTCACTTGCGCAGCTCCACGACGGTCTTGCCGATGCGGACCTGGATGCCGAGGCCGATGGGGATCGGGGTGGTGACGCGCTGGCTGCCGATGTAGGTGCCGTTGGTGGAGCCGAGGTCCTCGACGAACCACTGCTCGCCGTTGGTGGCGAAGCGAGCGTGCCGGGTGGAGACGTAGTCGTCGTCGAGCCGGATCGCGGCGTCGGTGCCGCGGCCGAGCAGGATCGGGCCGTCGCCGAGCGGGACGCTCTGCCCCTGGTTGGCGCCCGACACGACGCGCAGGGTCAACGGGGCTCCGCGCTGGGCCTTGCGCGAGCGGGCCGGCTTGGCGGGCTTGCCGGCCGCCTTGGGCTTGGCCTTGGGGCGGCTGCTGGTGGGCGCCTTGGTGCCGAAGATGTCGGAGCGGATGACCGAGACGGCCGAGAGCACGAAGATCCACAGCACCGCCAGGAAGGCGAGCTTGATCAGGGTGAGGGTGAGCTCGGACATGGGGCCTACCGGTTCTCGTCGACGCGGACGATCAGGACGGTGTTGCCGAGCCGGATCTCCGAGCCGTCGGCGACGACGCCGGTGGACACCTTGTGGCCGTTGAGGACGACGCCGTTGGTGGAGCCGAGATCGACGACGGTGACGGTGGTGTCGCCGCCGTTGCGGTGGACGGTGATCTCGGCGTGCCGGCGCGAGATGCCGGGGTCCTCGATCTTCAGGTCGACGTCGGCGCCGCGGCCGATCGTCATGCCGTCGACGGGCACGACGTGCTGCTGGCCGTTGACCTCGACGGACACGTTGGTGAGGCGGGCTCGGGCGACGTTGGCCTTGGCGTCGGCGGGAGTGACGGTGGCGTTGGTCTTGCTGCGCACCCGGAACCGTCCGGTGCCGAGGTCGGGGGCGTTGACGAAGGAGATCGTGACGGGCCCGGCCAGGGTGTAGCGCTGCTCGCGGACGTGGTCGTCGACGAGCGTGCTGAGCTCCTCGATGAGCGTGGCGCCGAAGGGTGTGAGGCGCTCGTGGTCGGACGTGGAGAGCTCGACGGTGAAGTCGTTGGGGACGAGGCGCCGGTCGCGCGACAGGACGTGGGCGGAGTTGTCGACCTCGCGCTGGAGCGCCGCCGCGATCTCGACGGGCTGCACGGCGCTGCGGAAGGCGCGGGCGAAGGCGCTGGTGACGGCTCCTTCGAGTCGCTGCTCGAACCGCTGCAGCACACCTGCCACGGTCGCGTCACCTCCTGTGTCGGGTCGGCCGGGACGGGTGCCCCGGTCACTCGTTCCTCACGATCGTATCGGGCGGTGCGATCCGGGGCCTCCCGCCCGACCGTGGGGGGCCGACCCGGTGGTCGTGAGCACCGTGTCGGTCCTGTTAGACTCTGTGGTCGGTTCCCTTTCGGGGGAACCACTGCGCGAGTGGCGGAACGGTAGACGCGCTGTCTTCAGGTGGCAGTGTCCTTATGGGCGTGGGGGTTCAAATCCCCCCTCGCGCACCCACGGAAGAACGGGCCCTGACGAGAAATCGTCAGGGCCCGTTCGCTGCTCGTGGGCCCGTTCTTTCGTGGGTACATGAAGCAGCGGGATTTGAGGAGGAGGTCGCGCAGTGACCGACGGGGTCCCCCCTCGCGCACCCTCGGAAGAACGGGCCCTCCACGAGAGACGTGAGGCGCCTGGTCGCACGGTGGGCAGGTCGCCGGCGGGCCCGGTCGCTGCTCGACGTCATCGCTGTCTTCGACTCAGCGCTCGTACTCGGTGACCACGACGCCCGAGTCGAAGCGCGTGGACGCGGTGAGACTGAGGTGGTGGGGGTCGTACCCGGCACCGTCGAGCAGCGGCCTGCCCGTGCCGAGGACGACCGGGTTCACCTTCAGGACAAGGCGATCGATCTGCTCGACCAGGCGGCCCGCGAGGACGCCTCCGCCGCACAGCCAGATGTCTCCACCGGGCTGCTGCTTGAGCTCGTGCACGACCTCGACCGGGTCGCGGTCGGTGAGGGTGACGTCGGCGGGGACGTCTTCGCTGGAGCGCGTGCGCGAGAACACCCACTGGTCCAGGTGCGGGTAGGGCGAGTCGGTGACGGCGAGGCCCGCCGCGTAGGTGTGCCATCCCATCAGGACGGTGTCGAACCGTGTGTTGTCGGCCTGGACGCCGAGGGCGTCGAGAGCCACCTTCGGCAGGGTGTCGGGCCACTCGCGCACGATCCAGTCGATGTGGTCGCCGGTGGTCGCGAACGCCTCGAACGCGCCGTCGGGTGCGGCGATGCGGCCGTCGAGCGAGACGGCGACGAAGTAGACGAGCTGGCGCACAGGACCTCTGGGATGAGTACTACAGATGTCGTGGTCAATGTACGACATCTGTCGTGGCGAGGTCTAGGCTGGTCGCATGGTGCGCAACGACGACCGACGCCGTGCCCTCGCCGACGCAGGTCTGACGGTCCTGGCCCGCGAGGGGGCGCGGGGGCTGACCCACCGCGCGGTCGACCGCGAGGCGGGCGTGCCCACCGGCACCTCCTCGAACTACTTCCGCACCCGCGGGGACCTGGTCGGTGCGCTGGTCGAACGCATCGAGCAGCGCCTCGCCCCCGACCAGGCGACCCTCGACCGGCTGGGCGCCCGCGCGCCGAGCCGGGCCCTGTTCGCCGACTACGTGCGTGACATCGTGCGGCGGCTCACGACCGAGCGTGACGTGACGACGGCTCTGTTCGAGCTGCGTCTCGAAGCCACGCGGCGCCCCGAGGTCGCGGCGGTGCTCGGCGAGTGGATGCGCCGCAGCTTCGCGGCGGACGTCGAGTTCAACCGGGTGGCCGAGCTGCCCGGAGGTCCGGCCGAGATCGCGCTCTTCCACTACGCGCTCGACGGCCTGCTGCTCGACCGGCTGACGCTCTCGATCGACCCAAACACCCCGACGGACGACGTCGTCGACCGCTTGGTCGAGGGGCTGCTCTCCTAGTCGGTCAGGGCAGGATCGCGTCGACGTAGCCGCCGTCGGCGCGCACCGCGCCGCCGGTCGTGGCCGACGCGAGGTCCGAGCTCAGGTACAGGACCATGTTCGCGATCTCCTCGGGCTCGAGCAGGCGCTGGACCAGCGACTGCGGCCGGTGGGTGACCATGAACTCGCGCTGGCGCTCCTCCCAGGGTCCGTCGCTGCCCACCAGCTTCTCGACGAAGTCCTCGACGCCCGGCGTGTGGGTCGGGCCGGCGAGCACCGTGTTGACCGTGACGCCGGATCCCGCGACCGCCTTGGCGAAGCCGCGGGTCACGCCGAGCAGCGCCGTCTTGGTGACGCCGTAGTGGATCATCTCGGCCGGGACCGCGACCGACGAGTCGCTGGCGATCGAGATCGCGCGGCCCCAGCCCCGGTCGCGCATGCCCGGGAGGTAGGCGCGCAGCAGCCGGACGGCCGACATCACGTTGGTCTGGAAGTAGCGGTCCCACTCGGCGTCGTCGATCTCGAACGGGTCGGCCGAGCCGAAGATGCCGAGGTTGTTGACCAGCACGTCGACCGACGGCAGCTGCTCGACGGCCGACTGCGCGCCCTCGCCGGTCGACAGGTCGGCCTCGACGGTGAGCAGGTCGGCGTCGGGAACACTCGCGCGGACCGTTGCCGCGGCGTCGTCGAGTGCGGCCTGGCGGCGGCCGTTCAGCGCGACGCGCGCCCCCGCGGCAGCGAGCGTGCTGGCGATCGCCAGGCCGATGCCCTGGCTCGATCCGGTGACGAGTGCGGTCCTGCCCGAGAGGTTCAGCTCCATGGCTCCATCATGCGTCGCGGCGTCCAGCCTGGCCCCGGGAGTCCCAGGACAACGGGGCCCTGGTCCGGGCGTCCGGCTCGACGCACCGTGGTGGTCATGACCACGAACACCACCTTCCCGCTCGGAGACCAGCTCGTCCGTCGCATCGGCTTCGGCGCGATGCAGCTCGCCGGCCCCGGCGTCTTCGGCCCGCACGCCGATCTCGACGCCTGCCGGGCCGTCCTGCGGCGTGCGATCGACCTGGGTGTCGACCACGTCGACACCGCCCAGTTCTACGGGCCCGACGTCGTCAACGAGCTGATCCGCGACACCCTCCACCCCTATCCGGAGCACCTGCGCCTCGTGACCAAGGTCGGAGCGCGACGCGACGACGAGGGCGGCTGGATCCCGTCGGCGACCCCCGCCGACCTCGTGGACCAGGTCGAGCAGAACCTGCGGTCGCTCGACGTGGAGCGGATCGACCTGGTGAACCTGCGGCGCTTCGAGACCGATGCGCCGCACCTGGACCAGGCACCGCTCGACGACCAGCTCGGCGCCCTGGCCGAGCTGCGTGACGCCGGGAAGATCGCCGCGATCGGCGTGTCGAACGTGGGCGCCGACACGGTCCGCCGGGCCGTCGAGACCGTCGGCATCGGCGAGGTGCAGAACGCCTTCGGCCTGCTCGACCGCAGCGACCGGGAAGTGCTCGACCTGGCGGGAGCCCACGGCGTCGCCTACGTGCCGTTCTTCCCGCTCGGCTCGGCGTTCACCGGCGGTCCCGCCGCGATCGCCGCCGATCCCACAGTGCGAGCGGTCGCGGCCAAGCACGACGTGCGGGCGACGCAGGTGGCGCTCGCCTGGGTCCTGGCCCAGGGCGAGCACGTGCTGCTGATCCCCGGGACGAGCTCGGTCGCGCACCTCGAGGAGAACCTCGCGGTCGCCGACGTCGCGCTCGACGAGGAGGACCTGGCCGCTCTCGACGCCGTCGAGCAGCGACCCGTCGCCGGCCACTGATCAGCGGGAGGTCGTCCGCCGCTCCGACCTCGGGTCGAGGTCCTGCAGGCCGACCACGACCGCCATCGCGAGCGCGTCGGCGTCGGGCGTGCCCGGCTCGGCCGTGAACACGACGATCTGCAGGTCGGTGCCGCGCACCTCGAGGACGTCGCAGTCGATCGTCATCCGCCCGGCGACCGGATGGTCGAGCGTCTTGCGCTGGGCGCCTCGCCGCCGAGGCGGCGTCGACTCCCAGAGCTCGGCGAAGCGCGGACTGCTGGTCCGCAGCTCGTGCACCAGGTCGCGGAGCTGGACGTCGTCGGGGTACCGCTGGATCGCCGCGTGCAGGTCGGCCACGACGTCGCGCTCGACCATCGACCGGGTCTGCTCCTCCATCCAGGTCGCGTCGGTGTGCATGAACGTGCGCCACGCCCGGTTCCGGCGACGCAGCGGCTCGCCGGCGACCGGCGAGAACAGGGCGTCGGCGGCCGCGTTCTGCAGCACCGTGGTCCACGCCGCGTCGATCACGCAGACGGGAGTGTCGCCGAGGCGGTCGACGAGCCGCTGCACGCTCGGCGTGACGTGGCGGTCGATGAGTCCGGAGGTCGGCGGCAGGTGCCCGGCGAGCCGGAAGAGCTGGTCGCGGTCGGCGTCGTCGAGCCGCAGCGCGCGGGCGAGCGCCTGCACGACCTGGACCGAAGGGCTCGAGGCCCGACCCTGCTCGAGGCGCACCAGGTAGTCGGCCGACACCCCGGCGAGCTGCGCCACCTCCTCGCGACGCAGGCCCGGCGCGCGACGTCGACCGCCGACGGGCAGCCCTGCCGACTCCGGCGCCACGGCGTCACGCCACGTGCGGAGGGCCTGTCCGAGGTCGTTCGTCACGTCGACCTCAACCGCCGGGCCCGGTGAGGGATTCCGGCCCGCTGCCGGACGCCGGCCTTCAAGAGGGTCCGTCCGGCACCGGGACCGCGACCTCCCGTGCCGGCGGGCTCAGCCCTCACGGATCGTCATCGAGTCCAGGAGGTCACCCGTCACGTCGAACGTGAACTGCGACAGCCCGTTGGCGTGCGTGCTGGCCCAGTCCCCGAGCACGGTCACGCGGTCGCCGTCGACCGTGACCTCCTGCGGGGTGAGCGTGCCGTGGGCGCCGATGAACTCGCCGTCGCTCCAGCCCTTGATGGCGTCCCGGCCGGTGAAGACGCGTCCCCAGTCGTCGACGAAGCCGTCGGCGGTGAAGGCGTCGAGGAAGGCCTGCTCGTCGTGACGGTTGACGGCGTCGACGAACGACGCGACGGGCTCGGGCAGCTGGGTGGTCACGATCTGTCTCCTGTCGTGGGGGTGAGGGTTCCGTCGACGTAGGTCCACCGTCCGCCGCGCCGCTCGAAGCGGCTCAGCTCGTGCAGCACGTCGGCGTGCCCGTCGTGGGTGTGGTGCGCCTCGAACTCGACCCAGTCCTCGCCGCTGCCGAGGATCGTCAGTCCGGTCCAGCGGACCTGAGGGTCGATCGCGACGTCGGCGGGTCGGGTGCGCGGGTGCCAGGTGCGGAACAGGTAGTCGGTGTCCCCGACCACGAAGGCGCTGTAGCGGGACCGCATCAGCTCGACCGCCGAGACGGCGGCCTGACCGCGGTGGAGCCGGCCGCAGCAGGCGTCGTACCCGGCGGCCGATCCACACGGGCACTCCCGCTGGAAGAGCAGGCTCACGCCGTTCACTGTGCCACGGATCCGTGACAGCCTCGACCGGTGAGCCCGCCGCGCCTGCTGCTCGTCGAGGGACCCAGCGACGAGAACGCCGTGCACGCGCTCGTCACGTCCCTCGGCCTGCCGGCGGTGTCCGTGCGCGAGATCGGTGGCATCACGAACGTGCGGCGCGAGCTGGCCGGCCTCGACACTGGTGTCGAGCCGGGGGTCCTGCACGACGCGGGCGAGACGGCGCACGTGACGGCCGTCCTCGGGGGCCGTGACGTCCCGACCTTCTGCTGCCGCCTTGACCTGGAGGACGAGCTGATCAGGTCGCTCGGGACCTCCCGCGCCGTCGAGATCCTCGAGGCGGCGGGTGACGGGGCAGCCTGGCGGACGATCCGCAACCAGCCCTTCCACCGGGACCGGCCGGAGGACCAGGTGCTCCGTCGGTTCCTCGGCGCGGGCAGCGGACGCAAGAAGAGGTACGCGGCCCTGCTTGCGGCGGCGCTCGCGCCGTCGGAGGTTCCCGAGCCCCTGGCGGCCGCCCTCGACTGGGCTACTCGCCGGTAGGCTCCGGGCATGGCCGACCCCAAGGTGCTGCTCGAGATCACCGACTCCGTCGCGTACGTGACCCTCAACCGGCCCGACGCGCTGAACGGCATCGACCTCGACCTGGTCGACGAGCTCATCGCGATCGGCGAGTCCCTGAGGACCGACACCGACGTGCGCGCCGTGGTGCTGCGCGGTGCCGGACGCTCGTTCTGCGCGGGCCTGGACTTCGCGGCGGCGTTCAAGGACCGCAAGCGCGTCGCCCGGTTCTTCCTGGCCGGCCCGCGCAAGGCCAACCGCTTCCAGCGCTTCTCGACCGTGTGGCGCGACGTGCCGGTGCCGGTCGTCGCGGTCATCCACGGGCACTGCTTCGGCGGAGGACTGCAGCTGGCCGCCGGCGCCGACTTCCGGTTCACGACGCCTGACGCCCAGTGGTCGATCCTGGAGGCGAAGTGGGGCCTGGTGCCCGACATGGGCGGCACGGTCCCGTTCCTCGACGTCATGCCGCTCGACGTGCTGCAGCGTCTGGCCATCACCGGTGAGGTGGTCAGCGGAGAGCAGGCCGTCGAGCTGGGCCTCGCGACCACGGTCAGCGACGACCCGCTGGCCGAGGCGCTGGCGCTGGTCGAGCAGGTCAAGCAGCGCTCGCCCGACTCGGTCGCCGCCACCAAGCAGCTGCTCTACCGCAACGCGCGCGGCACCGAGCGGCGCGCGCTGCGCCGCGAGCGCAAGCTGCAGTCGGTCATGTTCACGTCGCCGAACACCAAGATCGCCCGCGAGGCAGGCATGAAGAAGGAGTCGCCGGTCTTCGGGCCGCGCACGTTCGGCTGACACGGCGTCACGCCGTGACCGCGCCCACAGCGAACCGTGGGCATCCTGGCTAGCGTGGGACGGATGACTCCGCGCCTCCTGCTCGTGCCCGCCACCCTGCTGCTCGCCGTCGGAGCGTGCGGAGGCTCCGGCGACGCCACGTCGTCGCCGCAGGAGTCGCCGACCACCGCCGCCCAGGGCTTCACGGGCACGACGTGCGCCGACGTCGTGGTCGTCGCGGTCCGCGGCCAGGAGCAGTCTCCCGACGCCAACTTCGGCGCGGGCACCGAGCTGCGCCTGCTCGCGACCGAGCTCACGCGCCGTCTCCAGTCCCCGCGCGACGGCGGGAGCGACCCGACGGTGCGGCTGGAGTCGATCGACTACGAGTCCGATCCGCCAGCCGACCTGGCGGCCTACGACGACGCCGTCGCGACGGGCGCCGACCGACTCGACGCGCGCCTGGACCGGTTGGAGAGCGCGTGCCCGGACAGTGAGCTCGTCGTCGCCGGGTTCAGCATGGGTGCGCAGGTCGTGCACGACGGCCTCCACGACCGCGATCCGGGCACGGTCGCCGCGGTCGTCATGATCGCCGACCCCCAGCGCGATCCCGTCGCCCCGTACGACCAGCACTCGTTCGGCACCGCCGCCCCCAACCCGGGCGGACTGGGTGCGGGCCCCGCCTTCGGCCCCCTCCGCGACCGCACCGTGGCGTTCTGCGCCGCCGCGGACGACGTGTGCAACCACTCGCCCGGCACGTCGCGGCGTGCGGTCGACACCGTGCACAAGCACTTCTACGAAGACCCGGACCACGTGGCCGCGATGGTCGACCGGATCGTGCCGCTGCTGGAACGCCGGGATTCCTGATCGGTCGGGTCGATCGTCTAGGGTGGCGGCCGTGACCGACCAGGGCGACGAGACCGGCAAGCGCGACAAGAAGGTCGCGGACCAGTACGACCGCGGCTACGACTACACGACGTACTTCGACAAGCGCGAGTACGAGAACGAGGCCGAGCGGATCGCGATCCGCGAGCTGCTCGACGGGCGTCGTTTCGACCGCGCCGCCGACATCGGTGGTGGCTACGGCCGGCTCTGCCTCCTGCTGCGCGAGTACGCCGACCACGTGACCCTGGCCGAGCCCAGCCAGTCGCAGCTCGACGCCGCGGCGGAGCTGCTCGCCGGCACCGACATCGAGCAGGTCCGCACGCAGGCCGACGACCTCGCCTTCGACGACGCGTCGCTCGACCTCGTCACGATGGTGCGTGTCATGCACCACCTGCCCGACCCGAGCGCCGAGTTCGCCGAGATCTCGCGCGTGCTCAAGCCGGGCGCCACGGCGATCATCGAGGTCGCCAACTACGGGCACTACAAGAACCGTCGTCGGTTCAAGAAGGAGGGCAAGCCGCTGCCCACCGAGCCCGTCAGCATCCGCACGGTGCAGGCCGACGAGCCCGACGCGATCCCCTTCGTGAACCACAACATCGCGACCGTGATCGGTCAGCTGGCGGCCGCCGAGCTGACGCTGCAGCGCAAGCTGTCGGTGTCGAACCTGCGCAGCGAGCGGCTCAAGCAGCTGCTGCCGACCGGCGCGATGCTCGCGGTCGAGAAGCGTCTGCAGCAGCGCCTCGCGCGCACCGACTTCGGCCCCAGCATCTTCCTGGAGCTCCGCAAGGCCTGACCATCCCCGGGCGTCAGCGCCGCACGGTCGCGAGGGTGCGCACCGCGATGTCGGGCTGGTCGGAGAACAGCGCGTCGATCCCCGTGCGGGCGAAGGCGCGGATCTCGCCGGCCAGGTCGCCGTGCTCGTTCGGGTCGGCGCTGCTGCGGAACTCGGTCGGCAGGAACTGGTTCTCGGCACGGAACGTGTAGACGACGACGCCGAGACCCTCGCGGTGCGCGTCCTTCACCAGGCGCGATGGCTTCGCCAGGCTTCCGTCCGGACGTCGCGGGATCACGCTGTTCTTCTCCGGGCCCAGCCACGTCGCGTACCGGCTCACCTCGCGCAGTCCGGTCGGCGTCATCAGGTCGGCGTAGGTGCGCGGGTCGCCTGCCGCGACCAGGTCGTACGGAGCGCCCTTGGCCGAGGTCAGCTGGACCAGGGGCACCTGGGTGCGACGGGCGAGGTCCTTGAGGTTCGTGGTCTCGAAGGACTGGATGACGACCTCGGCGTGCCGGTGGTTCAGTCCGGCCCGGTCGAGGGAGCGCAGCAGCGGACCCTCGAGCGGCAGCCCGATCGACCGGAAGTAGGTCGGGTGCTTGGTCTCGGGGGCGACACCGATCGTGCGGCCGTGGCGGCTCGCCCGCTGCGCCAGGTCGAGGACCTCGTCGAGCGTCGGGACGGTGTACCTGCCGTCGTAGGCGGTGTTGGCCGGTCGCACCCCGGGCAGCCGCTCCTTGGCGCGCAGCGTCTTCAGCTCGGCCAGGGTGAAGTCCTCGGTGAACCACCCGGTGACGCGGGCGCCGTCGATGGTCTTGGTCGTCCGGCGGCTCGCGAACTCGGGGTGGTCGGCCACGTCGGTCGTGCTGCCGATCTCGTTCTCGTGGCGAGCCACCAGGACGCCGTCCTTGGTGCTCACCACGTCGGGCTCGATGTAGTCGGCACCCTGCTCGATCGCGAGCTGGTAGGCCGCCAGGGTGTGCTCGGGGCGGTACCCCGACGCGCCCCGGTGACCGAACACCGTGACGTCGTCGTGGTGGCGCTGGACCCGAGGCTCCAGGACGGGTGTGGTGCTGGCGGTCGCGGGCGCGCTCATGGCTGCTCCGATCACGGTGGCGGCCAGGACGGCCGTGGTGGTGCGCGTGAGGGCACGCGCGAGCTGGGATCCCCCGAGGTGTGTCATGACCTCAGCGCACCGCGCGCGCATGAGCGCGAGGTGGCCGCCCGGTGGGCAGAGGGTGAACGCTGCGTCTAGAGGACGTCGAGGCGGCGCAGGACGTCGCGCACGTGGGACAGGGCCCGGCGGTCCCGCAGGCCCGTGGTGTCGTCGAAGTAGAGGCCGTCGCCGATCAGCTGGATCGTGCGTGCCAGCGGCTCGTCACCCAGGTGCTCGCGGAGCACCGCGAACCAGCCGTCGCGCAGGTCGGCCAGGGCGTGAGCCGCGCGCTCGTCGTTCTCCTGAGCGATCCGCGCCGCCGCGATCAGCGCCCGGTCGAAGGCGCTGCCGGAGTCGACCGACGTGGTCAGGTAGTACTCGACGGGGCCCTTCTTCGCGGTGCGCATGCGCTCGACGTCGGTGGCACCCTGCTCGCGCAGCCGGCCGAGCATGCCGTCGACGAGCTCGTCCTTGCTGTGGAAGTGGTAGAGCAGACCGCCCTTGGACACCGAGGCCTCGGCCGCGACGGCGTCGAGCGTGGCCGCCCGCATGCCGGAGGCCACCAGGATCGTCTCGAACGCGTCGAGCAGCCGGTCGCGGGTGCTGCGCTCGGCTGCCATGCGCCCCAGGCTATCCGCGGCGACGGCAGGGCGTCGGGAGACCGCCTCCCGGGTCGGGAACATCACAGACCCCGGAGGAGTTACTAAACCGTCCAGACGGTACAGTTGGAACGTCGTCGAACCCGCCGTGAGGAGGCCCCATGTCCGTCCAGCTCGCTCCCACCCGCACCGCCGGCCCCCGAGAGTGGGCCGCGCTCGCGGTCCTGATGCTTCCCGTGCTGATGGTGTCGGTCGACAACACGGTGCTGAGCTTCGCGCTCCCGTCGATCAGCCTCGACCTGCGCCCCAGCGGCACGCAGCTGC
>JALRKU010000325.1 GCA_023254755.1 Aeromicrobium sp.
ACCCCCGTCGAGACGTCGTTCGCGCCGGTCCCGTCGAGGTCGAGCTCGACGACGACGTGCGACTCGGACGTCTTCCGCTCGATGCGTGCCGTCCTGGTCATGTCGAGGTCACCTCCGTCAGGGCTTGGTGGAACGCGGCCATCTCGGCAGGCGTGCCGACCGACACGCGCAGCCATCCGCTGGGACCAGTCTCCCGTATGAGCACGCCGCGGTCGACGAGGGCCTGCCAGACGGCGTGGCGGTCGTCGAAGCGCCCGAACAGGACGAAGTTCGCGTCGGAGTCGGCGACGTCGAAGCCGTCGGCCCGCAGTCGCGTGGCCACCTCGTCGCGCGTGGCCCGCAACGAGTCGACCTGGGCGAGCATCTCGTCGGCGTGTCCCAGCACGGCGATCGCCACGGCCTGCTGCACCACCGACAGGTGGTACGGCAGACGGACGATGCGCAGCGCGTCGACGATCGCCGGGTGCGCCGCGAGGTAGCCCAGGCGGCCACCGGCGTAGGCGAACGCCTTGCTCATGGTGCGGGTCACGACGAGGCGCGGGTGGTCGGCCAGCAGCGACAGCGCCGACGGCGTGCCGGTACGGCGGAACTCCGCGTACGCCTCGTCGACGACGACGACACCCGGGGCCACCGCCAGGATGCTCTCCGCCACGTCGATCGACAGCGCCGTTCCGGTGGGGTTGTTGGGCGAGGTGAGGAACACGACGTGCGGCTGCTCCGCCTCGACCAGCGCGACCGCCGCGTCGACGTCGACCTCGAAGTCCTCGCGCCGGCGACCGGTGACCCAGCGGGTGTGGGTGTTGCGGGCGTACTCGGGATACATCGAGTACGTCGGGGCGAACGAGACCGCGGTGCGGCCTGGTCCGCCGAAGGCCTGGAGCAGCTGCTGCATGATCTCGTTCGAGCCGTTGGCGGCCCACACACGATCGGCGGTCAGACCCGGCAGCTCCCGCGACAGGTAGCCGGCCAGCGCCTCGCGCAGCGCCCACGCCTCGCGATCGGGGTAGCGGTTCATGGCGGGCGCGGCGTCGGCGACGGCTCGCGCCATCGAGGCGACGACGGCGGCACTCGGTCCGTACGGGTTCTCGTTGGTGTTCAGCCGTACCGGCAGGTCCAGCTGAGGCGCCCCGTAGGGCTCGTCGTCGCGCAGCTCGTCGCGTAGAGGCACCCAGTCCGGCGTCACCGGGTGGGCCGATCGAGACGCACCTGCACGGCCTGGCCGTGCGAGGGCAGGTTCTCGGCCTCGGCGAGCGTCACGACGTGCTGGCCGACCTCGCGGAGCGCGGCCTCGGAGTAGGTGATGACCTGCACGTTCTTGCAGAACGCCCGCACCGACAGACCCGAGGAGTGGCAGGCGCACCCGGCCGTGGGGAGCACGTGGTTCGAGCCGGCCGCGTAGTCGCCGAGCGAGACCGGCGTGAACGAGCCGACGAAGATCGCTCCGGCGTTGACGATCCGAGCAGCCACCGCGGCGGCGTCGGCGGCCTGCACCTCGAGGTGCTCGGCGGCGTACGCGTTGGCCACCGCGACGGCCTGGTCGACGTCACGGACCAGGACGGTGGCGGACTGCTGGCCGCCGAGAGCGGTGCGGATGCGGTCGACGTGGCGGGCCGAGTCGACCTGGGCCTTCAGTGCCAGGTCGACCCGGTCGGCGAGCGCCGCGCTGTCGGTGATGAGCACCGACGCGGCCAGCGGGTCGTGCTCGGCCTGGCTGACCAGGTCGGCGGCCACCAGGTCGGCGTCCGCCGTGTCGTCGGCGATGACGGCGATCTCGGTGGGACCGGCCTCGGAGTCGATGCTGACGCGACCGGCCAGGTGGCGCTTGGCAGCCGTCACGTACACGTTGCCGGGGCCGGTGATGAGGTTGACCGGCCGGCACTCCCCCGCGCCGTAGCCGAGCATCGCGATGGCCTGCGCACCCCCGGCGGCGTAGACCTCGTCGACACCGAGCAGAGCGCAGGCCGCGAGGATCGTCGGGTGGGGCAGGCCGGTCTCGCGGGTGGGCGGACTCGACAGGGCGATGCTCGGCACGCCTGCCACCTGGGCGGGGACGGCGTTCATGACGACCGTGCTGACGAGCGGGGCGAGGCCGCCCGGGACGTAGAGACCGACGCGCTGCATCGGCACGATCCGCCGCTCGACCGTCGCGCCGTCGGCGACCGTCGTCGTGACGGTGTGCTCGAGCTCGGCCTCGCACGTGCGGCGCAGCCGGGCGATGGACTCCACGAGGCCTGCCCGGACCGCGGGATCGAGGGCATCGAGCGCCTGCTGCATCGCCTCGGCCGGGACGCGCAGGGTCGTCGGGCGCACCAGGTCGAAGCGCTCTCCGGCGTCGAGCACGGCGTCCGCACCACGCTGCCGGACGTCGTCGATGACCGGTCGGACGGCCTCGAGCGCCTGCGCGACGTCGACCTCGGCCCGCGGGACCGCATGGCCGTAGACCGCCGCCCACTCATCGGGCTCGGGGTCGACGGTGCGGAGGTCGAGTCGTCGCATCACAGGGAAGAGTCTAGAAAGGGGCGCCGCACGCCCTCGCACCGGTCACGACGCACGGCGCGGACACGCCCTAGGATCGGCGACGTGACCTCCCGCGCGCTGCAGCAGCCGGTGGTCGCGGGCCTGGTGGCGACGGTGGTCGGCTTCACGTCCTCGTTCGCCGTCGTGCTCGCGGGTCTGCGCGCGGTCGGCGCCGACGCCGACCAGGCGGCC
>JALRKU010000328.1 GCA_023254755.1 Aeromicrobium sp.
CGTCGAGCGCGTGGTCGAGCAGGCTCAACACCGGCGCGACGTCACCCTCCACGACGTGCGCCTGCCCCAGGGCATGGCGCAGGACGCTCACCTCCTCGCTGCGCGCCTGCCGGGCACGGTAGCCCTCAGCCGCAGCGAGGAACAGGTCGAGAGCCGCTCGGTGCTCGCCCAGGCTGCGGCGGGCGAAGGCCTCCTGCTCGTCGAGGACCGGGATCATCTCCGGCGGTTCGACGTCTCGCCGATGGCCGATGTGCTCCAGCGCGAGCGCAGGCGAGCCGTGGTGCAGGTGGGCGTCGGTGAGGACGCGGCGCAGCACCAGAACGATCTCGGCGTCGCCCTCCGCCGCACCGAGCGGCAGCGCCTCCTCCGCCGTCTCGATGGCATCGCCGGCCAGGCCGCACCGCAGCTGGGCGATGGCCAGGTCGACCAGCAGGGGGAGGGACTGCACGTCCAGGGCGGCGCCGATCGCTCGGGCGTCCTCGAGGTCCTCGACGGCGCCGACGAGGTCGTCGGTGCGTAGTCGGATCCCGCCACGCTTGGCCCGGCTGGCGAGCTCGAGCCGCGGATCGCCGTCGGCCGTCAGTCGCACGCACTCGTCCAGGGCGTCTGCGACGTCGTCGCGCCGATCTAGTGCGACGAGAGTCTCGTACCGTTCGAACGCTGCCCGGACGCGGACGTCCAACGGCAGGTCACCGGTCGCGAACGAGTCGATGAGCTCCAGGGCACGCTCCGGCTCGGTGGTGACCAGCATCGACGCGAGGTCGAGTGCCCAGGCCGCCTGGTGCTCCGGTGCGTCGTTCGCCAGCAGCCAGGTGCCTGGCTCGAGGCTGGTCGCCAGGGCCTCCTCCACCTCGCCGCGGGAGAAGAGTGCCCGGCCGATGCGGAAGCGGGTGCGATGCAGCCTCACCGCCTCGCCGGCCTCGTCGAACAGCGGCAGAGCCTCCTGCCAGAGAGCGACGGCCTGGGCGTCGTCGGAGAACTGGGTCGCCAATCCACGCGCCTCCAGCACTCGGCCGGCGAGGAGTGGTGAGTCGTCGTCGGCGGTACCGAGGTGCTCCACGACCGCGAGGGCCGATCGCCGTTCGTCCGACCACCAACGACGGTCGAACTCGTCGAGCTGCTCACTCAGGCTCAGGTGCGTCGTGTCGGGTGCGGCCGCTTCCGTCGACTCGGCGGCGAGCCGTCGGCGCACGTCGTGCGTACGCTTGGCCGTCGCCGTGAGCGGGAGGTACTCGACCCACGCCTCGGCCACCAGTCGGTCCTCGACGAGGCGACCGACGTGGTCGGTGCCGTTGCGGGCGTCGAACCGTGCGGCGATGTCCCGGGCACGGGCGCTCAGGTCGTCCGACAGCTCGCCGGCGGTCACCGGTCCGTCCGGCGTGCGGACACGCTCCTCGGGCGCGTGGTCGCGGAGGGATCGCGCCACAGCCGCCGAGAACCGCATGTCGTCGTATGGACTCGACGGGCTGTCGAGCCACGACAGGTGGTCCTCGACGAGCTGCAGGGCGCGCACCGAGTTGCCGGTGCGGGCCAGGAACTGGATGTGGTCACCGATCGCACCCAGGTCTCCGCGGTTGGCACGGTGCACCCGGTAGGCACGCTGGTGCGCCGCGGCAGCGTCGTCGAGTCGGCCGGTGGCCACGTACGCCGGGAGCAGGTTGGTCAAGATCGACTGTGGCTGCTCGCTGCAGCCGACGCTTCCCACCAGGACCGATTCCGCGGTGCGCAGCGCTTCCTCGTGCTCGCCGAGCTCGATGAGGTACAGGACCTTGTCGTTGGGGACGCACGCGCGGCAGTCCGCCAGTGCGCCGGGCACGCTGGCCTCCCAGCGGCGGAAGTGCTCAGCGGC
>JALRKU010000353.1 GCA_023254755.1 Aeromicrobium sp.
CCTGGCGATCTACCGGGCCGCCGAGCTCGCCGAGATCGCCGGGGTCTCCAAGGCCACCATGAGCCGGCTGTTCCGCCGCCTCGACTACGACGACTTCACCCAGGTCCGGGACCAGCTCCGGATGCTGCGCAGCGCGGGGGTCCCGGTGACGGTCGACGGCACGCCGTCGATCTCGGCCCACCTGGAGGTCGAGGTCGAGCACCTGCAGCGGGTGCTCCGGTCGGCCGAGCCCGCGATCGACCGTGCCGCCGCCCTGGTGTCCGGTGCGACAGCGGTCGTCGTCGTCGGGCTGCGCAACAGCTATCCGGTGGCCCTGCACCTGGGTCAGCAGCTGGGCCAGACGCGCCCGGGCGTGCGGGTGTCGCCGGCTCCGGGTCAGTCGCTGTCCGACGACCTGATCGGCCTGGGGTCCGGCGACGTCGCGGTGGTCGTGGCGTTCCGCCGTCGGCCCCCGCAGCTGCGAGGCGTGCTCGACCTGCTGCACGCCCAGGGCGTGCTGGTCGTCCTGCTGGCCGACCCGTCGGGCCGGAGCCTGGCCCGCGACGGCGACACGTGGGTCGAGTGCGGCCCGTCGACGCTGGTCGCGTTCGACAGCTACGCGGCGGCCATGAGCGTCGTCGCGGCGCTGAGCTCACGGGTGCTCGACCGCCTCGGCCCCACCGCCGCGTCGCGGGTCGCGGCGATCGACGCCTCGTACCGCGCGGTCGGCGAGATCGAGGCGGGGTGAACCCGTGGACCTGACGACGGTCGCCACGTTCCGCGACGCCGACGACGCCCTGACCCTCGCACCGGGGGAGACCTGGCTCGCGGGCGGGACCTGGCTGTTCTCCGAGCCGCAGCCCGGCACGACGGGCCTGGTCGATCTCACGGCACTCGACTGGTCGACCTGGGAGCGCGGCACCGACCTGCTGACGATCGGGGCGACCTGCACGATCGCCGAGCTCGTCGAGCGCGCCGAGGACGCGAAGGACCTTCCCGCCCTCGCCATCGTGCGACCCGCGGCCGAGTCGCTGGTCATGTCGAGCAAGATCTGGTCCGCCGCGACCGTGGGGGGCAACGTCTGCCTCGCGCTGCCGGCCGGGGCGATGACGTCGTGGCTCGCCGGGCTCGGCGCGGTCGCGGTCGTGCGGGGTCCCTCGGGGACGCGGCGCGAGCCGGTCGCGGACCTCGTCCGCGGGGTGCGTGCCACGTCGCTCGGACACGGAGAGGTCGTGCGGGCCTTCGAGCTCGACCTCGCCGTGCTGGCAGCGCCGGCGGTGCTGCGGCGCTTCGCCCTGACCGAGATGGGCCGGTCCGGCGGGGTCGTGGTGGGTCGCCCGGCCGACGCCGGCTCCGTCCTTACGGTGACCGGGGCGACCGACCGCCCTCGGGTCGTGCGCGACGAGCAGGGGCTGGCCGACCTCGAGTGGTACGACGACCCGCACGGAGCCCCGGACTGGCGGGCCGCGCAGACGCTGCGCTGCGCCCGTGAGGTCGTCGCCGAGCTCGCGGGGGTCGCGTGACCACCGTCAACGGAGTGCCCGTCGCCGGGGAGCCCGCGCCCGGGCAGTGCCTGCGCACGTTCCTGCGCGAGCACGGGAGCCTCGACGTCAAGAAGGGCTGCGACGCCGGCGACTGCGGCGCGTGCACCGTGCTGATCGACGGGCGACCGATGCACTCGTGCGTCGTGCCGGCGCGCCGTGTCGCCGGGGCGCGGATCACCACCGCGGCCGGTCTCGGCGGACCCGACGACCTCTCGCCGGTGCAGCAGCGGTTCGTCGACGCCGCGGGGTTCCAGTGCGGGTTCTGCACGGCGGGGATGGTCGTGACGGCGTCCACCCTGCCGGAGGACCTCGACGACTCGTCGTTGTGCCGGGCCATGAAGGGCAACCTGTGCCGCTGCACCGGGTACCGGTCGATCCGCGACGCGCTCGCGGGACGCGCCAACGTCGAGACCGCGGCCGCGGGCGCTGCGTTCGGCACGTCGGTGCGGGCACCCGCCGCACGGCGCGTCGTCAGCGGG
>JALRKU010000379.1 GCA_023254755.1 Aeromicrobium sp.
TTCTGCACACGGCGCTCGGTGGGCAGGCCGTTGTCGTCCCAACCCATCGGGTAGAAGACCTCCTTGCCGCTCATCCGCTGGTAGCGGGCGACGAGGTCGGTGTGCGTGTAGCTGAAGACGTGACCGACGTGCAGCGAGCCGGAGACGGTCGGGGGAGGCGTGTCGATCGAGTAGATCTCGTCGCGGCTCTTGGACCGGTCGAACGCGTAGGTGCCCTGCTCAGCCCATACGGCGCTCCACTTGTCCTCGAGTCCTTCGAGGGCGGGCTTCTCGGGCACACGGTTCGCGCTGGTCACGAGGAACGAGTCTACGAGGCCGCGGCCCGAGAGCACCTCAGGCCCGGTGCTCCGGTGCCGACGCGGGCTCGACCGCGGTGGCCGCCGGGTGCTCGTCGTCGGCCAGGTGCTGCCCGCCGCCGTCGTGGCGCCAGAGCCGGCTGGGCCACCACATCCATCGACCGAGGTCGAGGTTGAGCGCCGTGACGAGCACCGAGCGGACGACGATCGTGTCGAGCAGCACGCCCAGCGCGACGGCGAAGCCGAGCTCGGCCAGGAACACGATCGGCAGGGTGCCGAGGGCCGAGAACGTGCCGGCGAGCACCAGGCCCGCCGAGGTGATGACGCCGCCGGTCGCCGCCAGGCCCACGAGGGCGCCGCGGCGCGTGCCCAGCTTCAGCGACTCCTCGCGCACCCGGGTCATCAGGAAGATGTTGTAGTCGATGCCCAGGGCGACCAGGAACACGAAGGCGAACAGCGGGAACGAGGAGTCGGCACCCTCGAAGCCGAACACGTGCCGGAAGACCAGGGCGCTGATGCCGATCGCGGCGAAGAACGACAGCACGACCGTGCCGAGCAGCACGACGGGAGCCAGGATCGAGCGCAGCAGCAGGCCGAGCACGAGCAGCACGACGGCGAGGATGATCGGGATGATCAGCCGGTTGTCGGCGCCTGAGGCGTCCTGCACGTCCTTATTGATCGCCGTGTTGCCGCCGACCTTCGCGTCGGCCCCCTCGACCTCGTGGACGGCGTCGCGGAGGCGGTCGATGGTGGAGAAGGCGGCGGCCGAGTCGGGCGCGCTGCTGAGCGTCGCCTCGATGTAGGCCGTGCCGCCCCGGGACGTGACGACCTCGGCGGAGCCGGCCTCGACGCCGTCGACGTCGTCCGCCGCCTGGGCGACGGCGTCTGCGCGGTCGGCCGCCGCGACGATCTGCACCGGGTCGCCGGCGCCGCCGGGGAAGTGCTGCGACAGCACCTTCTCGGCCGCCACGGACGGCTGCTCGGTGGTGAAGGAGCCGGCGTTGCTCAGGCCGTCGGCGTCGAGCTGCGCGACGCCGAACGAGCACGCGACGAGGACCGCGGTGGTCACCAGCCAGACCGCCCGCGGAGCCTTGGCGATGCGGGCGCCCACGCGCGACCAGAACCCGCGCTCGGACCTGAGCGGCGCGCCGTAGCGGGGGATGAACGGCCAGAAGACCCAGCGGCCGAAGATCACCAGCAGGGCGGGAAGCGCGACGAGCATCATGACGAGCGAGATGACGATGCCCGCGGCACCGACCGGGCCGAGGCCGGCGGTCGAGTTCATCTGGGCGAACACCAGGCAGAGCAGGCCGATGACCACGGTCGCGCCGCTGGCGATGATGGCCGGTGCGGCGCGGTGCAGCGCGTGGGCCATCGCCTCGTGGCGGTCCTCGTAGCGGTGCAGCTCCTCGCGGTACCGCGCCACGAGCAGCAGCGCGTAGTCGATGCCCGCACCCAGCACCAGCACCGAGAGGATGCCCGCGCTCTGCCCGTTGACGGTGAGGTCGGCGTACCGGGCCAGCAGGTACACGGCGCCCTGTGCGGTGAACACGCTGAAGACACCGCACAGCAGGGGGATGATCCACAGGATCGGGCTGCGGTAGGTCAGCAGCAGCATGACGATGACGACCGCGACGGCGGCCAGCAGCAGGATGCCGTCGATGCCGGCGAACGCCTCGGCCTGGTCGGCGCCGAACGCGGCGGGACCGGCCAGGTGGATGTCGGCGCCGGGAACCGCCGCCTCGGCCTTCTGCTTCAGCTCGTCGACGACGTCGGGGAGCGCCTCCCAGCCGTCGTCGTCCATCGTGAGCGTGGCCACGAGCTGAGCGGCCTCGCCGTCCTTGGACGGGAACGGCCCCGCGACGTCCTGGCCGACGCTCTCGACCGAGGCGAGCTCGGGCTTGAGCGACTCGAGACGCTGCAGGTCGGCGGGCTGGAGCCCGCCGTCGCGCGTGACCAGCACGATGGCCGGCAGCTCGTCCTGCGTGCCGGGATCGAGCGTCGACAGCTCGGAGATGACCTCGGTGGACTCGGCGTCGCCGGGCAGCCAGGCGGCGATGTCGTTCTCCTGCACCTCGCCCAGCTTGGTGCCGAAGAGCACTCCGATCACCACGACCACCACGAGGGTGGATGCCATGACGACCCACTTGGTCCAGCGATGCGCGATCCAGCCGGCGATCTGTCGGTTCATGAGCAGCATCCTGGCGCAGACCTCGGACGGTGCGCCATCAGGGAAGACCCTGAGAGCGCGCCGTGAACCGGCAGGGTGCCGCCTGGGATAGTGGAGGTGATGAACCCCAGCTATCCCGAGGTCGAGCAGCTGCTGCTCGGCCGGTGGCCCGAGACCCGCCTCGAACCGTCCCTCGATCGCATCGCCGCGCTGTGCGATCTCCTCGGCGACCCGCAGCGCGCGTTCGGCGTCGTGCACCTGACCGGCACCAACGGCAAGACGTCGACCAGCCGGATGATCGACACCCTGCTCCGTGCTCTCGACCTGCGCACGGGTCGCTTCACGAGTCCGCACCTGGAGTCGATGACCGAGCGCATCAGCATCGACGGCGAGCCCCTGTCGCGCGAGCTGTTCGTCGAGGCCTTCGCCGACGTCGCGCCGTTCGCCGAGCTCGTCGACGACCGGTCGGCCGCCGCCGGCGGACCTCCGTTGTCCTTCTTCGAGATGGTCGTCGCGATGGCCTACGCGGCCTTCGCCGACGCCCCGGTCGACGTCGCCGTCGTCGAGGTCGGCATGGGTGGGTCGTGGGACGCCACCAACGTGGCCGACGGGCAGGTCGCGGTCGTCACGCCCATCGCGGTCGACCACGCCAAGTACCTCGGCGACCGACCCGAGATCATCGCGGTCGAGAAGGCCGGCATCATCAAGCCCGGCGCCCAGGCCGTCATCGCCGAGCAGGAGCCCGAGGTCCTCGACGTGCTGATGCGCCGGGCCCTCGACGTCGGGGCCGTGCCTCTGCGCGAGGGCGTCGACTTCGGCGTCGCGGCCCGGGCGAACGGGATCGGCGGTCAGCAGATCTCCCTGCAGGGCATCGCCGGTCGCTACGACGACCTGTTCCTGCCGCTGCACGGCGCGCACCAGGCGCGCAACGCCGCCTACGCCCTGGCTGCGGTCGAGGCGTTCACCGGCGGCCGCGAGCTCGACGCCGACCTGGTCCGCGACGCGTTCGCGCTCGCCACGTCGCCGGGGCGAATGGAGGTCGTCCGCCGCGGCCCCACCGTGCTGCTGGACGCGGCCCACAACCCGCACGGCATGCAGGCGACGGTCGAGGCCGTGCAGGACACCTTCACGTTCAGCCCGCTGGTCGGCGTGGTCGGCATGATGGCCGACAAGGACGTCGAGCAGGTGCTGCAGGTGCTCGAGCCGGTGCTGGCGCACGTCGTCGTCACGCAGAACAGCACGCCACGGTCGATGCCGGCCGCCGAGCTCGGTGAGATCGCCGAGGACCTCTTCGGCGAGGACCGGGTCACGGTCGTGCGGCGCCTCGACGACGCGCTCGAGCGCGCCGTGCAGCTCGC
The DNA here is from genome assembly GCA_023254755.1 of Aeromicrobium sp. Classification (GTDB taxonomy): domain Bacteria; phylum Actinomycetota; class Actinomycetes; order Propionibacteriales; family Nocardioidaceae; genus Aeromicrobium. Next base: position 3,825 of record JALRKU010000379.1, read on the forward strand.
CGAGACGGCCGAGGGATTCGGCGACGAGGTCGGGGGTGGCGGGGTGCTGGTCACGGGCTCGGTCGTCACGGTCGGCGAGGCGCGGCTGCTGCTGGGCGGGGCGCCGTCGTGAGCCCGGCGTCCGAGGCCTCCGGACCCGACCACTCGGCGACGCTGCGCCGCATGTGCGCCGCCATGCTGATGCTGCAGGCCATCATCGTGGCGCTGTCGGTGCCGGTGCTCATCTCCGTCGCCGACGTCGACACCTCCACCGCACTGCTGTGCGGGCTCGGCATCGCGGTGCTCTGCCTGCTGGTCGCCGGCCTGCTTCGCCGCCCGTGGGCGTACTGGCTCGGCCACCTGCTGCAGGCCGCGACGATCGCGCTCGGCGTCTTCACCCCGTCCATGTACTTCGTCGGCGGACTGTTCGCGATGCTGTGGTTCACGGCGTACCTGCTCGGTCGTCGCATCGAGGACGACAGGAACCGCTGGGACGCCGAAGCCGGTCCGGGCTAGTCTGCACAGATGGTCACGGTGCTGGCCGTCGCGGACGAGGAGTCCGCATCGGTCCACTCCGCTCGGGTCCGCGCTCAGCGGCCCGACGTCGTCCTGTCGGCAGGCGACCTGTCCTGGTCGTACCTGGAGGCGCTGGTCGCCGACCTGGGCGTGCCGGCGGCCTACGTGCCGGGCAACCACGAGCCGCCGGGCGGGGGAGCCCCGCGCGGCATGATCGACGTCGACGGTCGGGTCGCCACGGTCGGGGGCGTGAAGGTCGCGGGGCTCGGTGGCTGCGTCCGTTACAACGGCGGCGCCCACCAGTACTCCCAGGACGAGTACCGCCGCCGTGCCGACCGTCTGCTGTCCGAGGCGGAGGGGGAGCAGGTCGACGTCCTGCTCACGCACGCCCCGCCGCTGGGGCTCGGCGACGAACCCGATCCGGCCCACGTGGGCATCGAGGCCCTGCACACCCTGCTGGACGTGCTGCGCCCGGCGTGGCACCTGCACGGCCACATCCATCCGTACGGCCTGGTCAAGCCCGACCGGCACGTCGGCGGCACGACGATCCGCAACGTGATCCCGTGGCAGGTCGTGCACGTCGACGCGGACGAGGAGGACTGACGTGGTCAGCAGCTCAGGATCACCCAGGGTCGATGCCGAGAGCGACTTCCTCAAGGCCCGGCGCCGCCAGGTGCTGTCCGCCCTCGCTGCGCGCCTGCGCAACGACAGCGACGACGTCGTGCAGTCCATGTCCTTCGACGAGGTCGTCGAGGCCCTGGGTCGCCGCGGTGAGCACTACGTGGGCACCAAGGTCATCCCGCTCGACTCGATCGTCGGCTCGGTCGACAAGGCCCGTGACTTCGACCGGCGCTTCCGACCGACGTCGGGACGCAGCCGCGAGCGGTGGGAGCGGCTCGCCCGGGCCAGCCGCACGGGCGAGGTGATCCCCCCGATCGACGTGTACCGGATCGGCGACTTCCACTTCGTGCGCGACGGTCACCACCGCGTGTCGGTGGCCCGCAGCCTCGGCATCGACCTCATCGAGGCCCGCGTCACCGCGATCGACACCTTGCTGACGCCGGTCGGCATCGAGGCGCGGTCCGACCTGGAGCTGAAGTTCTGGCGACGTCTCATGCTCGAGCGGGTGCCGTTCGAGGGCGAGGCACGCGCAGCCGTCGCGGTCGACACGCCGGCGCTGTACGGCGAGATCGCCGAGACGGTGGAGGCCTGGGCCGCTCGGAGGATGCACGCGGAGGGCGCCTACATGGACAAGCCGACGATGGCACGCCGCTGGTTCGCCGAGGAGTTCCAGCCGGTCGTCGCGATGATCGACGACGCGGGGGTGCGCGGGGAGAAGGAGCGGCCGGCCGAGGCGTACCTGCGGGTCGCGTGCGAGCGGTACCGGCTCATCCGCGAGCACGAGTGGAACGCCGACGTGCTCGACCAGGTGCGCCGCGCCGGGCGACGACGCCGCTGAGCGATCAGGTGCCCAGGGTGAGGTTCTCGCCCGTCGCGGGGTCGAAGAGGTGCACCTGGTCGGTGTCGACGAACAGCGTGGCCTCGTCGCCGTCGCCGCCCTTGCTCTGGGCGTCGAGCGACACGACCAGCTGGGTGCGCAGGGAGTCGCTGTCGGCCTCGCGGGCCAGCTCCTTGAGCTGGTCCTTCACCTGCGCCTCGGCGTCGTACGGGATGTAGGCGTACTGCTGGTCGCCCAGCCACTCGCGCACGTCGATGGTCGCGGTGAACGTGCGGTCCTTGCCGATCGTGGCGTCGTCGAGCACCGAGGCGTCCTCGAAGTGCTCGGGGCGGAGGCCCGCCATGAGCAGACCCTTGCCCTGCGCCCGCTCGGCCTTGTCCGCGGGGAGCGGGAAGGTGCCGAACGGCAGCGTGACCTTGCCGTCCTCGACGGTGGCGGGCAGGAAGTTCATGGGCGGCGAGCCGATGAAGCCTGCGACGAACAGGTTGACCGGCTGCTCGTAGAGCTCGCGGGGCGACGCGAGCTGCTGCAGGACACCCCGCTTCATGACCGCGACGCGGTCGCCGAGCGTCATGGCCTCGGTCTGGTCGTGCGTGACGTAGACCGTCGTGATGCCGAGCTGCTTCTGCAGGCGCGCGATCTCGGTGCGCATCTGGCCGCGCAGCTTGGCGTCGAGGTTCGACAGCGGCTCGTCGAAGAGGACCGCCTGGGCGTCGCGGACGATGGCTCGACCCATCGCGACGCGCTGACGCTGACCGCCCGACAGGTTCGCCGGTTTGCGCTGCAGGTGCTCGTCGAGGTCGAGGGTCGCCGACGCCTGCCGCACCTTCTCGTCGATCTCCTTCTCGGGCCGCTTGGCGAGGCGGAGCGGGAACGCGATGTTC